>CAMBUC010000142.1 GCA_945871045.1 uncultured bacterium | reverse complement strand
CGTGCAGGAGGCACAATAATAGCCCTGTCCCAGATTGCAGTCCATTCCGCGCAAAAGATCCAACTGCTCCTGCGTCTCCACACCCTCTGCTATGACATACAGATTCATCCATTTCGCCAGACCGATCACAAAACTTAAAATGTTTCTGGAATTGTCTGATTTCGAATAATTCTGGACGAACTTCATATCCAGTTTCAACACATCAATGGGCATGGTGGACAACATGTTTAAAGAAGAATAACCGGTTCCAAAATCATCCATCTCAATAGTAAACCCGGCATCTTTTAACTGTTCCACGACAGCGGACAACTGATCCGGATTCTCAACGTATGCACTCTCTGTGATCTCCAAATGCAAGTGTTTCGGTTCCAATCCGTGTTTATGGACGATGTCCACCAGTATCTGTGCCAGATCCGGTTTGTTAAAATCTTTGCGGGAGACATTCACCGAGATGGGAACATATCGGTCGTATTTATCGATCCAATAACGGATCTTTTCACATACTTTATCCCAAACAAACATATCCAGTTCGGTAATAAAGCCATTGCTCTCAAATACCGGTATGAATTCTCCCGGCGAGATCATCCCCTGCTGCGGATGGATCCATCGGATCAGTGCCTCCGCACCTGCCAATATCTCTGAGAAAATATCATACTTCGGCTGAAAATATACCTGGAACTGATGCCCTAAAAGCGCCAATTCCATTTCATTGGTAATGCGCTGTTCTTTGAGCAGCTGCTTTCGCAGGGAATCATCGTAATAATTGATCTCTGTTTCATAATCCCCTTTGATCTGGTTAACGGCTATCTGGGCACGGTCACACATACTGCTGATCTCAATGTTTCGGTCAATAATCTCATATACACCAAACCGCAGGGCAATCTTCATATCTAATGGGAACTCCTGGAGATATTCGATTAATTCTGCATGGCATTTTTGTATATAAGCAAATTCTCTCCGTTCTGCAAAAATATAAAAATGATCTGCATAGGAACGTGCACAGACACAGTTTGTTGTCTCCGAAAATTCCAACAGTTTCTTCGCAAAATAAACCAGCAGTTCATCGCCCATATGCTGTCCGTAGGATTCATTGACCAGTTTAAAACGATCAATGTCAAGGGCGATCATATTCCACTCAACATCTGTCTCCTTGGCAAGAACCTGTTCCACATGTTCCGCAAAGGCTACCTTTGTAAAAAGCCCTGTCAACTCATCCCGCTGCAGTTCGTCGATCTTTTTGCCGGCCTCGTTCATTTGGATCACATTCAAAAGACGGTGCTTTAGAATGTCTTTGTTGAAAGGCTTGTAGATAAAATCGTTTGCACCAAGCGCCAAAGCCTTCAGTTCGAGTTCACAACCTTCTGCAAAACTTGTTACCAGAACCGGTATACGAGAAAACTGTTGCTTACTGCGTATCTCCTCTAATACCTCCAGACCATCCATTTTGGGCATCACAACATCAAGAAGCACTGCAGATAGGTCTGATCCTTTTTCTGCAACTATCTGCATTGCCTCTTTTCGGTCATTTGCTGTTAGCAATTCGTAATCATTTTGCAAAAAGTCTTTTAGTATTACACGATCCAACTCCTGATCATCTACGATCAAAAGTGTACGCCTTTCCTGCACGTGATTCACGATTGATCCTCCTCCAAAGTCAGCTTTCAATCAATCCTGTCACAGTTCAGATTCTCTGCTCGTGACATCTTCCGACATCATATCACAAAATGCACAATTTATCAATCATTTTGACACTATTTTTGTTTAGAGTTCACAATTATTAACAGTGCGAGGGAACGGAATCACATCACGGATGTTGCTCATTCCTGTCAGATACATCACACATCGCTCAAAACCAAGACCAAAGCCTGCATGACGGGCACTTCCGTATTTCCGAAGATCCAGATAGAAACCGTAGTCGTCTTCATTTAAGCCAAGTTCCCGGATACGCTCCAGCAGTTTATCGTAATCATCCTCACGCTGGGAACCGCCGATGATCTCTCCGATTCCCGGTACTAAGCAGTCCACTGCTGCCACAGTCTTTCCGTCCTCGTTCAATTTCATATAGAAGGCTTTGATCTCCTTGGGATAATCAGTTACAAAGACCGGGCGCTTATAGATCTGCTCCGTCAGATAACGCTCATGCTCGGTCTGGAGATCTACACCCCAGGATACTTTGTACTCAAACTGATCATTGTGCTTCTCTAATAATTCGATGGCCTCTGTATAAGTGACACGGGCGAAATCAGATTCTGCAACGTGATGTAAACGCTCCAACAAACCCTTATCGATAAAATTATTGAAAAAGTTCATTTCTTCCGGCGCATGCTCCAATACATAGTTGATAATGTATTTCAGCATTGCCTCCGCCAGATCCATATTATCCTGAAGATCCGCAAATGCCATCTCCGGCTCGATCATCCAGAACTCTGCTGCATGACGGGTAGTATTTGAGTTCTCTGCACGGAAGGTGGGTCCGAATGTGTAAATATTTTTGAATGCCATCGCATAGGTCTCACCGTTTAACTGACCGCTTACCGTAAGGTTGGTGGGCTTTCCGAAGAAATCCTGCTTAAAATCCACAGCGCCCTCTTCGGTACGGGGAATGTTGTTTAGATCCATAGTAGTTACCTGGAACATCTCTCCGGCGCCCTCACAGTCACTTCCTGTGATCAGGGGTGTGTGAACATAAACGAAATCACGCTCCTGGAAAAATTTGTGGATGGCATAAGCGATCAGGGAACGTACACGGAAAACTGCCTCAAACGTATTGGTACGGGGACGAAGGTGTGAGATCGTACGCAAATACTCAAAACTGTGTTTCTTTTTCTGAAGCGGATAAGCGGGATCGGAAGATCCTTCCACCACAACGCTTGCTGCCTGGATCTCAAAGGGCTGCTTTGCCTGAGGGGTCGCTACCAATTCACCGGTAACGATGATTGCCGCACCGACATTTAATTTGCTGATCTCCTCAAAATTAGCCAGTCCGTCTCCGTATACCACCTGAATAGGCTCAAAAAATGTTCCATCGTTCACTACGATAAATCCAAAATTCTTGGAGTTCCGGTTGCTGCGCACCCATCCTCCGATGGATACCTGTGTTCCAAGATAATTTTCCCTGTTGCGAAACAATTCTCTTACATTTGTTAAATCCATTGTTTTATCCTCTTTTCTAAATATTATTCTGCTTCCTCTTCACCGGTATATGTGATGTTGCATTTCTCTACCAGTTTGGTCAATGCGTTTGTCAAAAGATATCTCTGCTCTAAAAATGTCTTTCCGTCTTCGTAGTCACTATCATAGGCTGCATAGAGTTCTTCTTCCGTCTGATAGCCTCCGTTTTTCATAGCAGTGGAAACATAGACAGAAAAATTGTCATCTACAGTCACACCCTCGGCCTTTGCCAGCGCTTCCAAAACCAGCTGATCCGTCACATTTGACTCCATCTCCTTTGTGATGGTGGACTCAAATTCCTCTTCCGTCAGGTCATAGTTGGCACTGAGATAATCCGCCAACGTCTTTCCGTCAGAACAATTCTGCGCCGTAAACTGCTGTACATACTGGTCTACTTTCATTTCAAGCAGTCCGTCGGGTACTGCCACCTTGCTGATCTCAATGAGTTTTGTAAGGGCTGCATCCCGCTCTGCCGCAATGCGGTTCTGTTCGTTGCTGGCTGTTATATAGGATTTTGTATCGTTATACAGCGCCTCCACAGAATCGAAATTCAAATTGTTTGCCACGTACTCATCCGTAAGATCTTCGTAAGTTGTCTCCACCTTTTTGACGATCTTGTTGACAGTTACCGTGAATACTACATCTGCGCCCGCCAGTTCTTTGGACTTGTAGTTTTCGGGAAATGTCAGATTCAGGTCTACGGTGTCGCCTACATTCACGCCGATCAGGCCCTCTTCAAATCCTTCAATGAAGGTGCCGGAGCCGATCTCCAGCACATAGCCCTGGGCAGTTCCTCCGTCAAAAGCAACGCCGTCCTTCTTTCCTTCATAGTCGATATTGGCAAAATCTCCGTTCTCAACAGTCTGTTTGTCGGTATCCTCGTAGTTGGGATAGTAGGAAAGCATGCCGTTGATGTATGAGATCACATCTGCATCTGCCACATCATATTCTCCTACGACCTCTAATTCCATACCGTCATAATCACCAAGGGTTACATATTTGTCCACATCATAAGAACGGATCTTATTCGCAGAACTGTTGTCATTACCGCAGCCGATGGCAGTCATGCCAAGGGTACATGCCATTACCGCTGCCAGCAATCTTTTTTTCATATTAGATTTCATTTCTTTATTTCCTTTCTGTTCCGAACCATTCCCGGAATTTTCCCGATTCCGAACAGATACATGTTATCATAGAAATAAGGAAATGAAAAGGTTTTATTGATTTTTGTCCGCAAGAATGATACAATATTGAGCGGACTTAAAGTTAAGGAGGATAAAGTATGTCAACACCCATGATTGTTTTACTGGTTATCCTGGCAGTGCTGATCGCCGTAGCGGTTGGTTTGTACTTCTGGGGCAAAAAAATGATGAAAAGAAAAGAGGAGCAGGATGCTCAGATGGCCGCCGTCGCGCAGACCGTTCCAATGCTCGTTATAGATAAGAAGAAAATGAAACTCTCAGAGTCAGGGCTTCCGCAGGCAGTGTTAGATCAGACACCGAAGATGATGCGCCGCTCCAAAATGCCTATCGTAAAGGCAAAGGTCGGACCGAAGGTAACTACCTTCTTATGTGACGCCGAGATCTTTGAACAGATCCCTGTCAAACAACAGGTCAAGGCTACCGTAAGCGGTCTTTACATTACAGGCATCAAGGGAATACGTGGACCGTTAGAAGCGCCTCCAAAGAAAAAAGGTTTTATGGCAAAATTAAAAGAAAAAGCCGGGATGTAGATCCCGACTTTTTTATTTCCTGCTATTCATACTGAAGCATGGCATCCATATACTGATGCAGCGCATTCAAATAGGCTTTCATCTCATTTTTCAGTGAATCATCCCGAAGGGCAAATTCGATATTTGCCTGGATAAATCCTGCTTTTGTTCCCACATCATAACGATGTCCCTTGAAATCATACGCATAGACGGGCTGCTCTTTTGCAAGTCTGCGCAGCGCATCCGTCAACTGGATCTCTCCGCCTTTTCCTGCATCCTGTGTTTCCAGCAGGGGAAAGATCTGAGGCGTGATGATGTATCGGCCCAGCACTGCCACATCGGTGGGGGCATCATCCAGATCCGGTTTTTCCACCATATCATCTACCTTATAAATACGGTTATCTACCATGTGACCGTCGACAATGCCATATTTATTGACTGCCTCATGGGCTACCGTCTGCACGCCCAGGATCGTTGTCTGGTATTCCCCATACACTTCCAGCATCTGCTTTAAGCATGGCTTTTGGGAAACGACTACATCATCACCCAATAGCACTGCAAATGGTTCGTTACCAATAAAACTGCGGGCAGCCAGAATGGCATGCCCCAGTCCGCGGGGTTCTTTCTGACGGATGTAATGCAGATTTGCCATATCTGAAATGTCACGGACCAACTGAAGCATCTCCTGTTTGCCGCTTCGCTCCAATTCCAGTTCCAGCTCTATGGACCGGTCAAAATGATCCTCAATGGAACGCTTGTTTCGTCCGGTCACAACGATGATATCCTCGATCCCGGATGCAACCGCCTCCTCAATAATGTACTGAATGGTGGGCTTGTCCACGATAGGGAGCATTTCCTTTGGCTGTGCTTTTGTCGCCGGCAAAAAACGGGTCCCCAGTCCCGCTGCCGGAATGATCGCTTTTCTTACTTTCATTTGTCTACCCCTTTTTCTCTAAAACCTTTCAAAGCCTGCTCCTTTTCCCGCAGGCTTTTGT
>CAMBUC010000141.1 GCA_945871045.1 uncultured bacterium | reverse complement strand
CGCCGC
This sequence comes from uncultured bacterium, assembly GCA_945871045.1. Lineage (GTDB taxonomy): Bacteria > Bacillota > Clostridia > Lachnospirales > Lachnospiraceae > W0P33-017. The sequence goes on along the minus strand of CAMBUC010000141.1, from coordinate 5,893 downwards.
ATAGCGCTGTCTGCCGTTCTCCTGTGCCACCTTTGTAAGTTTTAATTCCCTAATATCCCGGGACACAGTTGCCTGCGTCACCTGATATCCTTCCCGCTTCAGATAATCAGATAACTCCTCCTGTGTCTCAATCTCATAACGTTCGATCAGTTCTAAGATCTTTGTATGTCTGGTTGCTTTCATCGTTCCCCTCACCTGTTTTGACTGATTGTCTGACATCTTTGAAACTTAATGATAGGTCTGCATCTTCTTTCGAAGTATCTCCAAAAAACTGAGTTTCCCCAGTTTCAGGATCCTGCAATCCTCTTTCGCCTGATGGATCACGATACGGTCACCAACGGCAAGATCCGCATGATGGTCGCCATCAATACTTACCACCACCTGTTCATCACCTTCCCGGCGTCTCGAACCGATCTCCACCACCACTTCATCCTCTGCACCGATCACGATACTCTTCGAATTCAGTGTATGTGAATTGATCGGAGTGATAAGTAACATCCGCGCCTTTGGATCAACGATGGGACCTCCCGCTGAAAGATTGTACCCGGTGGATCCCGTAGGCGTGCAGACGATCACACCGTCGCCTTCAAAGGTATGAAAATACTGACCGTTCACATAAAGCACTAAACTCACTAACTGTAAGGCTCCGCTTCGATGGATCACGATGTCATTAAGGGCGGTCTGCTCCTTGAACTGCCTGTTGTCCTTTACTGCATAGCCGGAAAGCTGCATCCTTGCTTCCAGCATAAAATTTCCTTCCATGATCTGATCGATGGCAGAAAAGACCGTGGCTTCCTCCAACTCGCACAAATAGCCTAACGTGCCAAGATTCACTCCGATCAGCGGAACATTTAACTTTGCCGTATCTCTTGCTGCACGGATCAGTGTTCCATCGCCTCCGATCACAAAGATCAGATCCAGATCCTTCGGAAAAACGGACAGATCCAAACTGCCACCTTCATTTCCTTCCCCACGATTGGCTATGTAACCACACTGGCCACCTTTCGTCTCAATATAATCCTGCATGCTCTTTGTCAGCATCAGGTTTTCATCTTTATATGAATTTGTAATAATGAAAAAATGCTTCATTTCCTTCCCCGTCAGTTCTTATGCTTTTTCCGGCTTGTCCAATGATCCATGTGCATCTTCCACGATCTGTGCCGGCGATACAGTCCCGGCAATCTCTCCCAGACCATTCTTTTTCAGATGAACCAGATACTCGATATTTCCCTCCGGTCCTTTGATGGGTGAAAATTCCAAATGCAGCACGGAAAAACCGATCTCTGTTGCAAAAGATATTACCTTCTCAATAACTTCTAAATGCACATTTTTATCTCTTACGACACCTTTTTTCCCCACTTTCTCCCGTCCGGCCTCAAACTGCGGTTTGATCAGACAGACCATCTCTGCCTCGTCCTTTAACAGTTCGATGGCAGCCGGCAGTACCTTCGTCAAAGAAATAAAAGAAACATCTACAGAAGCAAAATCAAGCGCCTCGCCGATATCCTCCGGTGTCACATACCGGATATTTGTTTTTTCCATGCAGAAAACCCGTGGATCCTGCCGCAGTTTCCATGCAAACTGTCCGTAACCGACGTCCACCGCAAACACTTTTGCAGCGCCGTTTTGCAGCATACAATCGGTAAAACCGCCGGTAGAAGCACCGATATCCATACATACCAGACCATCTAGGGAAAGACCAAAATGGTTCACTGCTTTTTCCAGTTTCAGTCCCCCGCGACTCACATAAGCCAGCGTGTTTCCCCGGACTTCAATGGGCACTTCCACATCAAAGTTCGCTCCTGCCTTATCCTCTTTTTGATTATTTACATATACGTTTCCCTCCATGATCATGGCTTTTGCCTTTTCTCTGGAGGATGCCAGCCCACGCTGCACAAGCAGCACATCCAATCGTTCCTTCAAATATCTGTTCTCCTGATCACATGCCGATGTACTCGACAATTATTTTTTTGATGATCGAATCTGCATCCAGACCGTTATCTGCAAGCAGTTTTCCTACACTGCCCTGCTCGATAAACTGATCCGGCAATGCGATCTGGATCACTTTCACTTTCTGTCCGGTATCAGTCAAAAACTGTGTTACCTGCTGTCCCAGTCCGCCGGTGATCACATTTTCTTCCAAAGTGACGAGCAATTTATGATCTTCTGCCAAAGAAAGCAGCAACTCCTCATCCAGGGGTTTTGCAAAACGTGCATTGATCAGGGAGCACTGATAGTGCATCTCTTTTAACCGATCCCGCACCTGCATCGCCACAGGAAGCATGCTTCCATATGCAAACAATGCAATATCCGTTTCATCATAAAGCACCTCGCTCTTGCCAAGCGCAATGGGTGCACGGAATTCTTTTAACCCATCATACGCCGTCCCTCTGGGATAACGGATCGCCACCGGCCCGTGATAGTCAAAAGCAAAACGGAGCATATCCGCAAGTTCCCACTTATTTTTCGGTGCCATAAGTACCAGATTGGGAATCGTCATCAGATAAGAAATGTCAAAGATTCCCTGATGGGTCTCGCCATCGCTGCCAACGATGCCGGCACGATCAATGGCAAAGACCACATGCAGATCCTGCATGCATACATCATGTAAGATCTGGTCATAGGCCCGCTGTAAAAACGTAGAATAGATGGCAACAACAGGGATCAGTCCTCTCGTTGCAAGCCCCGCGGCAAAGGTCACCGCATGTTCTTCTGCGATACCCACATCAAAAAATCGCTCCGGATACTGATTGTGAAAACGTTTGAGCCCCGTACCGGTCTCCATGGCAGCGGTAATTGCCACCAGTTTCTCATTTTCTTTTGCAGACAGATTCATCACAGATGCAAACACATCTGTATAATCTGCCTTTGTCTTTTTGGAAAGAGGCAGTCCGGTCTCTATATCAAAGGCTCCCGTTCCGTGAAACCGGGCCGGGTGACGCTCTGCCGGAACATAGCCCCGGCCTTTTTTTGTGATCACATGTACGATCACGGCTCCGTTTACTTTTGCCGCTTTCTTAAAGGTACGCACCAACAGCGGAATGTTATGGCCATCCACCGGCCCCAGATACGTCAGACCCATATTTTCAAACAGCATACCTGGAATAAACAACTGCTTGATACTACTTTTGGTCTTTCGGATCCGTTTTACCATCCGTTCTCCGTAAACCGGAATTTTCTGCAAAGAGTCCAAAACATCATTTTTCAGTTCCTGATACCCGTCTGCTGTACGGATGCTGTCCAGATACTGTGACATGCCACCCACATTCTGCGAAATAGACATCTCATTATCATTTAACACAATGATAAAATTTGTATCTAATTTCGCCGCATTGTTCATGGCCTCAAATGCCATGCCGCCGGTCAGCGCACCATCTCCGATCACTGAGATGATTTTGTTCGTTTCCCCACACAGGTCTCTGGCCACTGCGATGCCCAGCCCTGCGGAGATCGACGTAGAACTATGTCCCGTATTAAATGCATCCGCCTGACTTTCATTCCGTTTCGGAAAACCGCTCATTCCACCATATTCCCGCAGCGTGTCAAACCCGTCTTTGCGTCCGGTCAGAATCTTATGGGTATAACTCTGATGTCCCACATCCCAGATCACCTGATCCTGTTCCATGTCAAAAGCCAGGTGCAATGCCATGGTCAATTCTACTGCGCCTAAATTGGATGCCAGATGTCCGCCATGAACACTGACTTTTTCGATCAAAAACTCACGGATCTCATCCGCCAGCTGGGAATACTCCTGAGGCTCCAGTTTCTTTATATCATTTGTTTTTTCTATTTTGTTCAGTTTCTCCATCACGAATGCCATTTTGACATCCTCCGATTACTTTATTTCTTTCGCACGGTCAGCATGCGTACCAACGCTTCCAAAAACGCAGTATCACCGGCCAACTGTTCCAGCAAAGAAACCGCTTCATCTGAAAGTCTGTTCACTTCTGCGACGGAAGCCTCCATGCCCTGCAGCGTCAGATATGTAACCTTTTCATTTTTTGCATCACTGCCGATGGGTTTGCCAAGCACTTCCTGTGTGCTGGTCACATCTAAAATGTCATCCTGAATCTGAAACGCGATACCTACATTTCGCGCTACCTGCTCCATCTGACAGATCTGCTCCTCCTTTGCACCGGCAAGAATGGCTCCGATCATCAGGGATGACTCGATGAGCGCTGCCGTTTTTAACGTATGGATCCGGGTGATCTTTTCTAATGTCATGCCCGGCTTCCCCTCCGACTCCACGTCGATGACCTGGCCACCCAGCATCCCGTAAATCCCTGCCTTCCTGGCCAGCACCTGCATGGCACGGCCTACCCGCGCCGCATCAAACGTGAGGGCAAACGCTTTCGCAGCGGTCTCAAAGGCATATGTAAGAAGTGCATCTCCTGCCAAAATCCCCATGGCTTCGCCGTATTTTGCATGGGTGGTCAATTTGCCTCTCCGGTACTGATCATTATCCATGGCAGGCAGATCATCGTGTACCAGTGAATAGGTATGGATCATCTCCAATGCCGCAGCAAAAGGCTCGATGACCCTTTCATTTCCACCAAAGATACGATAACTTTCCAGCATCATGATCGGCCGCAAACGCTTCCCGCCAGCCAGCACGCTATACTCCATCGCCTCCAGTACCGTCCGTTGCATGCCACTGACATCCGGAAGATACGTTTTCAGAATACGTTCCACCTCTTCCATACGAACTTTCAGCATCTGATCCATCTTTGCACCGTCCATCACTTTCGCCTCCCCGCCACTGATCTAATCGTTTTCTTCTACCTCAAAGGGAACCAATGCTCCCTCTTCATTCATCATAAGCATTTTTTTCTCAACCTGATCGATCCTGCGATTACACTCCCGCACGATCTTCATGCCCTGCTCATAGGATGCAAAGGCTTCCTCCAAAGAAAGATCCGGCTCTTCCATACGTCCGATCAGTTCTTCTGCCTGCACAAACAGTTCCTCTAATGATCTTTCCTGCATTGTTTTTCCTCCACACGGGTCATGACCACTCCATCCAGCATGTGAAGTGTCAGTTTCTGTCCCTCTCTGATCTGTTCAAACTCATGCACGGTCTTCCCCGATGCATCAGTCACAAGTGCATAACCTTCCCTGAGTTTTTTGAGCGGTGAAGCTGCCTCCATCCGCTGTGCATATAACTGCAGCCTGTATTTTGCATTCTGCAGCGCACGCTGCATGGAAACGGTCATACGATCTTCCAAATCCAGCGCATACCGCCTTTTTGTATTCAACTGGCTCTCCGGACTCAGATACTTCAGCCGCATTTGCAGCGTGTCCACGCGCCTGCGAAGCTGACCCAGATACTGCTCCAGTTCTGTCTCAAACTGTGCCTGCAAACGTCTCGTATGATCCAGGGCATCATTCTTTTTCCAGACCGCCAGTTCTGCGGCTGCCGAAGGTGTCGGGGCACGTAGATCTGCCACATAATCGATGATCGTTGTATCTGTCTCATGCCCAACAGCTGAAATAATAGGCACAGAGCAGTCAAACACTGCCCGTGCCACGATCTCTTCGTTAAATGCCCATAAATCCTCGATGGAACCGCCGCCACGTCCCACGATCATGGCATCCACACCCAGTGCCTCCAGGGCACGGATACCGTTTACGATACTTGCCGCCGCGCCTTCTCCCTGAACCAAAGCCGGATAAAGGATCAGTTGTACGGTGGGATTTCGTCTGCGGGCGATTGTTCTGATATCCTGAATGGCTGCTCCCGTGGGCGCAGTTACAATGCCAAGGGTACGGATAAACGGAGGAATGGGCCGTTTATACTCAGGGGCAAACATTCCCATTTCCGCCAGTTCCTGCTTCAGTTTTTCGAATCGCACATACAATGCCCCGGCACCGTCTAAGGTGATCTCTTTTGCAT
>CAMBUC010000140.1 GCA_945871045.1 uncultured bacterium | reverse complement strand
TGACAGACATTTAAAACTCTCCGAATTGACCTATGGCAGTGACAAAGCCAAGCGCCTGTTCCATGAAATGATACAGCAGGCTTCCTATGAAGTGGGCTTCGAAGCCAATGACATTCCCCTTATGATCGAGGCGATCCCCCTCTCCGGTGGTTCTATCATCCTGAATGTGACAAAAGTGGAATACCCCGAAGAATTAGATGGACGATTTTCAAACTTTACAGATTTTGATAATACATCAGAGGATCTTCTGGCAGATGAAAATACATCCTCTGCTGCCGAAAGCGCCGATAGTATACTGGATCTCTTTCGAAAGATCAGTTCCGCAGCTGCTTCTTTACGCACTGCAGACCAAAGCCCTGAGGCTGACGAAAATCCGGCGGACCAGATCCCTTCGGATTCCACCGAAGATACGTCGAAGGCAGGTTCTGAAGAAGTCCATGACATAGATATCCCAACTGACATTATCCGCTTATTTTCATTCCGGGATGTAAATCATCTGATCCGGCTTGCTCACGTGTTAAACGGATTTTATACAGGGGACAATTCTTTGTTTTTCGACAACAACGAGCGTGTGTACTACTTAATCCTTCACAAGGACCAGCACACACCCAGCGAATTTAATAAAGTATGCAATATCCTTTCGGAATATGCCCTGCAAAACCACTACGTCGATTCCGCAGAAGCATACTTTAACGAACACTTTACATGTATTTCATTGCATTATGCGTTAGAGCAACTATCTTTATTGTAACAAAAAATCCCATGCAAACACGCATGGGATTTTGTATGCTTTCATAAAATTAGTGCTTTAAGAATGTATTGATCTGCTCAACCAATGCATCGGGTTCAATTCCATGAACCATTGCAGCCTGTTCAATGGTCTCCATCTGAGATGACGGGCATCCAAGACAGTGCATTCCGATACCAAGTAATACCGGAGCAATGCTCTCATCTATCTGAAGTAATTCACCAATCATGGTGTCTTTTGTTACGGTTGCAGCCATTGTTTTGTTCCTCCTTTAAAAAGTGTAGTATTTCCAAGACTTCATTATAAACATTTTCTTTAGACTTGTCTAGTATCTATCAATTATGAAAAGTTATACATAACTAATTCAAGGTACAGATTTTTATACACATTTTCCTCGACAATATACTTGTTTTTCCACAATAACTGTAATAAAATAGTTTATAACTACAGTTCTTGTAGCAAAGCGAAAAATAAGGAGGATAATCAAATGGCTTACGTTATTAATGATTCTTGCGTATCTTGTGGAACTTGCGAGGGCGAGTGCCCTGTTGGCGCTATCTCTGCTGGCGACGGAAAGTATGAGATCAACCCTGATAGCTGTGTTTCTTGCGGAACATGCGCAGGCGTATGTCCTACTGGTGCAATCAGCGAAGGCTAATTGCTATATGAGGCAAATAAAAAGAGACTGCAATATGCAGTCTCTTTTTTTGCACTTATGATAGTTCCATTCCGGGCGTCGTCTTTAACAGTCGCTTCGTCTTCTTTTTTCGGCGAATGCTTTTTTTCACTCGTTTGCCGTGACTTCGGATCGCCTCATCCAATTTCTTAAAACGCTCCTCCTCCTGCTCATCCTGCATCCGCATCAGGTAATTCATTTCCTTTAAGACCCGCTCGCCCACTTCGGTTCCGATGTCTTTGCTCAGATCTTTGTTGTTTTCCGTCATCGCATTGCGGACAATCTGCGTCATCAGGTTTTGAAACTGCTCCATCCGCTCTACCGAAGACATCTGCACCTGCGAAGCCTTCGTCTTCTTCTCCGGCAACTGAACCATCTGGGATTCCACCATTTCAACGGGAGGGTGATCGACAGGCGCCTTTTGAGGCTTTGTTATGTGCTCCGCCTTGAGCGCATCTTTATGTAAATCACCTTGTTTTTCCTGCTGCAACAAAATCTTGATCGCCTTTAACTGATATCCCTCTTCCTTCAACTGCTTGATACGAAGGAATTGATCGACATTCTCCTGTGTATAGTAACGGTGTCCCATTTCATTCCGGGGAACCGCCAACTCCAATTCATCTTCCCAGTAACGTAATACATGTGATTCCACCGCAACAATATTTGCAGCATCAGAAATCATATAACGCACCTGTTCCAACTGATCGACCTCCTTTTTTCTTTCCTATGCCTTTATTATAGCCATCCCTGAAATGAGGTACAATCTTTTTTCGCCGCATATTTCGACAGGTTTTACACTGCCCGACCTGCCCTTTCCATCAAAAATAGGTTACAAAATCAGGTATCTATGCTATAATGATAATAATTATGCGTAGTTGTCTTATCTTGTCATAGTCAAAATAACTACTTGTTCTGAGACTTAAGGAGGATACATGAGTAATCGTTCAATAAAATTTAAAGGCAGGCTGCGAACTTATCTTTGCTCGCCTCTATACCTGATCGGTGTTCTGGTGCTGCTGAATGTTCCTTTTTATCTGATAGATGCACGGGCAGGGTTTTTCATGTCCGGATTTACCGGGCTGTACACCATCACCGTTGTCGTGACTTACTATCGAAACCGGCCGCTTCTGGTGAATGAACTGGTGAATTTTGCCACACAGTATGGAAGCGTCCAAAAAAAACTCTTAAATGAATTTGAGATTGCGTATGCCTTACTTGACTATAATGGAAAATTATTATGGAGCAACGACCAATTTGAAAAACTGACCGGCAAAGACAAAACCTATCACAAATCCATTACGTCTCTGTTCCCTTCCATTTCAAAGGAACTGCTTCAAAGCGAAGAGACTTTGGAATTAAATCTTCCCTTCGAAGAACGGCACTTGCGTATTTCCATGAATCGTATCTACTTTGATGCGATCATCGGACAGGGAAACATTGTGGAAATGGACACGAACACCAACTACCTGACAGCTGTTTATTTCTTTGATGAAACAGAACTTCACCGCTATATGCAGGAAAATGCAGATCAGAAGATGGTGGTTGCACAAGTCTACATTGATAACTTTGATGAGGCCCTTGAAAGCATCGAAGATGTAAAACGATCTCTGCTCATCGCTCTGGTAGACCGAAAAGTAAATGCCTATTTTTCAAAGGTAGACGCACTTGTACGTAAAACAGAAAAAGATAAATATTTCGTGATCTTCCGCCACCAGTATCTGAAAACTTTAAAAGAAGACAAATTCAGCATCCTGGAAGACGTAAAAACCGTCAAAGTCGGAAATACCATGGCGGTTACTTTAAGTATCGGTATCGGTGACACAGCCTCTACCTACAACCAGAATAACGAGTATTCCCGCATGGCCATCGACCTTGCACTTGGACGCGGCGGCGATCAGGTGGTTCTGCGTGAAGGCGAAAAAGTAACCTACTTTGGCGGCAAGGCACAGCAGGTTGAAAAGAACACCCGCGTGAAAGCCCGCGTAAAAGCCCATGCACTTCGCAGTATCATCGAGAGCAAGGAACGCGTCATTATCATGGGCCATCAGATCAGTGATATGGACTCCTTTGGTGCTGCCATCGGAATCTACTGTGCAGCGCGTACACTGGACAAAAAAGTCCAGATCGTATTAAACACCGTCAGTTCCACACTGCGTCCCTTCCGGGAATGTTTTACTGAGGAAAACGGGTATGCGGCAGATACATTTTTAACACGGGAACAGGCGATCGAGGTATGTACGCCAAACACCGTTGTCATGGTGGTTGATACCAATCGCCCGGGAAATACAGAATGCCCCGAAATACTAAAAAAGACAAAGAACATTGTCGTATTCGATCATCACAGACAGACAAATGATGTAATCGAGAACCCTGTATTGTCCTATATCGAACCTTATGCTTCCTCTTCCTGTGAAATGGTTGCGGAAGTGTTACAGTATTTTACCGAGGGCATCAAGCTGGCCCCTCATGAAGCAGACAGTATTTATGCGGGTATTTTGATCGACACAAACAACTTCATGGCGAAAGCCGGTGTCCGCACCTTCGAAGCAGCTGCATATTTAAAACGTTGCGGTGCCGAGGTGACCCGGGTACGCAAGATGCTGCGCAACGACATGGCGGACTACAAAGCCCGAGCCGAAGTTGTACGCCACGCCGAAGTTTACCGCAGTGCATTTGCTATTTCTGTCTGTCCTTCAGACAATATCGAGAGTCCTACCATCGTAGGCGCTCAGGCAGCAAATGAATTATTGAACATCACCGGCATCAAAGCTTCTTTTGTTCTCACGGACTACAAAGGAAAGGTTTATATCAGTTCCCGCTCCATTGATGAGATCAATGTACAGCTCATCATGGAAGCACTTGGAGGCGGCGGCCATCTGACCATCGCCGGTGCTCAGTTAGAGCATTATTCCATCAATGAGGTGAAACAAATGCTTCAGAAAACAATTGATAAGATGATAGAGGAAGGAGACATTAAAGTATGAAGATCATTTTATTAGAAGACGTCAAATCATTAGGAAAGAAAGGTGAGATCGTAACCGTCAGCGATGGCTATGCAAGAAATATGATCCTGCCGAAAAAACTGGGTGTGGAGGCAAACGGAAAGAACTTAAATGACTTGAAACTTCAGAACAAGCATGCAGAAAAGGTTGCCCAGGAGAATCTGGAAGCAGCGCAGGCACTTGCAGAGCAGTTAAAAGACAAAAAAGTAGAGGTGAAGATGAAATCTGGCGAAGGTGGAAGAACATTTGGTTCTATCTCTACCAAAGAGATCTCGGAAGCTGCGAAAAAACAGTTAAATTTAGAGTTGGATAAGAAAAAAATGGTATTAAAAGATCCCATTAAGGCACTTGGCACCTACGAAGTACAGATCAAACTGCATCCGAAGGTGACCGGAAGCCTGACCGTACACGTATCAGAGGAGTAATTTGCTATGCCGGCAGAAGAAACCCTTATCAAACGCACCATGCCCAATTCGCTGGAGGCAGAGCAATCCCTGATCGGATCCATGATTCTGGACCGGGATGCCATCATGATCGCTTCTGAACTTTTGGTAAAAGAAGATTTTTATCATCAGCAATACGGCGTTTTGTTTGAAGCAATGGTCGAACTGTTCAATAACCGTGAACCCGTCGACCTGATCACGCTGCAAAACAAATTAAAAGAAATGAATGTTCCGCCGGAGATCAGTTCTTTGGAATATGTGAAGGATTTAGTAGATGCTGTCCCCACTTCCGCAAACGCGAAATATTACGCAGAGATCGTTAAGGATAAATCGCTGCTGCGGCGCATGATCCGCACCACGGAAGATATCACAAACGACTGTTATCAAGGCAGCGAATCCACCGAGATTCTGATGGAGCAGACAGAGAAAAAAATCTTTGACCTCTTGCAGAATCGGGGCGGCGGTGACTATGTCCCTATCAAGCAGGTGGTATTAAATGCACTGGAAAAGATTGAAAAAGCATCCAAAACCCAGGGAACCGTTACGGGAATTGCCACCGGTTTTTTGGATCTGGACTACAAGACCGCAGGCTTACAGCCCTCAGATCTGATCCTTGTGGCTGCCCGCCCTTCCATGGGAAAGACGGCGTTTGTCTTAAACATCGCACAGTATGTGGCATTCCACAGTGATCTGTGTACCGCGATCTTTAGTCTGGAGATGTCAAAGGAGCAGTTGGTAAACCGTCTGTTCTCCCTGGAATCCAGAGTGGATGCACAAAAACTCCGCACCGGTAATCTTGCGGACTCCGACTGGGAGAAACTCATCGAAGGCGCCGGAGTGATCGGTCAGTCCAAACTCATTATCGATGACACTCCGGGTATCTCTATTTCAGAGATGCGCAGTAAATGCAGAAAATACAAGTTGGAGCATGATCTGAAATTGATCATCATTGACTACCTACAGTTAATGAGCGGCAGTGGCAAGCGATCCTCCGACTCCCGCCAGCAGGAGATCTCCGATATCTCCCGTTCCTTAAAGGCGTT
>CAMBUC010000139.1 GCA_945871045.1 uncultured bacterium | reverse complement strand
TACGGCAGTTGTATCTCTTACAATAAAGTTTACGTCCACAGTTGCATCTGCCAATCTATCTTCTGTTCTTGTAGCATTATTGTAAATCTGTAAGGTTAATGCCTTTGTTCCGGTTGCAGTAGTGCTAGCAGGGTTAATCTCGAATAATACAGTATCTTTTGTTACGGTATTAATCGCACCTGTAGATACATTTAATCCACCGTTGGTAACAATACCGGATGTAGAAACGGCTGCTGACGTGGTTACTTTAATAACGCTGACATCATTTAATTTCAAATTAATCTTAGCCAGATTATAGATTCCTGATCCGGATGCATTCATCATTGCAGCAACCTTTCCTTCAGGAACGACACGTCCGTACTGATCCTCGATCACCAGATTCTTTACTTTTACAGTTACTTTTGCAAGTTTGTTAGAAATGGTAGTGTCTACACCACGTAAACCATCGATAGCAACGGGTCTTGCATTTTCAGAAACTTTCAGTAATACATTTGAGAACTTATTGTTTACTGTTTTAAATGCGTAGGAAATCATTGCCGGATTATTTCTTGTAACGGTTGCGCTTGTTGCATCTAATACAAGTTTTGCAGAACCATCTTCTTTACGCATGAATCGTAAACTGTAGCCAGCAGCGCCACCTGTAATCTCAATGTCTTTCAACTGCTTGTAAGCGGTAACTTCTTTTCCTGATGCATCAAGGGCTGTGAAGGAAATTTCGTTTTCTTCACCAGCAACAATGACTTCATTCTGGGTAACAGTGATCGTATCAACTCTTCCACCCTGACCAACTACGATTTCGCCATTGCATGAACCGCCGCCGGAAGACAGAACCTGAAGGTTAGCCGTACCAGCAGAAGGTGTAATACTTCCTGACCATCCCAGAGCATATGCAAGATAGTCAACGCCATCTTTCTGGATCGTAATAAAATCTGAGTTACGAGCCTTGTCAAGTCCGGTTAATCCACCAATTACAGTAAGGAATAAGTTGGTTCCATCATGAACATCTTTGTAATTGTTGAATTTATTGCCGTACTGATCTTTTGCAGTAAACAGCGCATAGAAACTGTCATTTTCAAATGTAGTGTCTTCGGTCAATTCCTTGCCATCTACATTGTAAACACCCTCGAACTTAATATCAGAAGCATATGCCTCAGCTGATACGGTCAAGGTTGCTGTCTCATTTAAACCTGTTGTAGGGTCTAATAATGAAACTGTGATCAAATCTCTTCCTAACATAAATCCGTTCGTAGATTGTGTTGAGAAGTAGATCATGTTCTTTGAAGGTGATAATGATACGTCACAACTAGCAGTTGCGTTCAGAGAAACTCCCTTTGTAATGTCATCTTCAAACTGATTTTCTACACGATATCCAACGCTTGCACCCTGATAAATGGTAGCGTTAGGAGTAAGTTTTCTTAAAGCAGCCTTGTCTGATAAGAAAACGATCTTAGATGCCTTTGATACTTCACCATCAAATTCCTTGCTTAAATCACCCACTTTTACAGTGTATTTTGCAGCAACGATGCTGGCTGTTGTATTAAAGGTGATGGTTTTTCCATCAGCGGAAATCGTATGTTTCTCTTCAACAGCAGAAGTTCCCTTAGTTAAAGAAATTGTGCTATTTGTTGCATCGAAATTGGTTGTTACTGTGACAGTCTTAACACCGGTCTGAACAGCAGATACAATTGCATCTACCTGCTTCTCCTCAGCCTTCACTACACAACGATACTTCTTTGTTGTGTACTTCTTGGTCTTGGTGTTTAAGAATTTGATAGTTACTACAGTACTACCAGTAACTGTACCAGGGGTAACCTTGATAGATTTCTTGGTAGAATTTACCTTAACGGTAGCCTTCGCGGTATTTCCAACAGTAGCCTTAGAGATCTTGAAAGATTTCTGGGTAGCTGCGGAAGCCTTGTAGGACTTTGCTGCTCCGCCAACTCTAACAGCGAACTGCTTAGAAGCCATGGCGGGTTTTGCTGCTGCAGAAGCTACAGATACATTAGTAGCTGCTGCCATTGAGAATGCCATTGCGAAAGATAATCCAGTCGCAAGGACTCTCGTCATGAAACTCTTTTTCATGTCCTTTTTCCTCCTTAATTTTTGTCATACTTATGTATGATGTTTATTTTGTCAACTTAGTATACAATATCCTCGGCGAATTGTCCATAGCATTTCTGCTGATTTGTGTATCTTTTTGAAACAATTCTGTCGCCACTTCCCACAAAAGATACTGCTTTTTCATCTGACACTATATAATTACGAACCCCACTTTCGAAAAAGTGGGGTTCAAATAAGTTTTTATATTATTTTTTATATTATTTTTTATTTTATTTTTTATTTTATGATTTCGCGATCTGATGATCTACATGCCCAGCAACGGTTTGATGTAGTCATCCCTTAAACTATAACCGTAGTTCTTGCCTGTGGCCCAGCCGACTCCAAGAGGGTTCTCCTGTATGCCCAGCCATTCAACGTAAAGGGCTGTTCCACGCTTGACATACTGGAAGCGGGGGTCTACGCATTCTTGATTTAAGGGTTCGTCGCTGGCGTATGCCTTTAAGTGCTGTACCTGGGCACGGATACCGGTGCGCACATCAGGGAAGCTGGCGCCTTTGGCTCCGCCGCCGGTGGCTCCGATACCGGCAAAGTTACACTGCTCCGGTTCGACGTCTCCGCCAAAGCGAAGGAATCCGGTTTCTTTGCATACCTGTCCAAAGACGACTTCGGTTTTTACGCCTTCCGCCTGTGCTTCCTCAAAGACGATCTGGCAAAAGTCTTCCAGCGTAGGGGCATCGTACTCCCAGTAAATGTCTTCGGGATATACGCCGCCTCTTTTTTCAAAAAATGCTGCCATTTTTTCCGGTGTGGTATTGCTCTTTCCCATGATCCCGTAACCGGCGATGACACTTCTTGCTTCGGAGGCTTCTGACCATGAAGTTCCGGCTGAATTATATACGTATGCTTTTACCTTATAATAATAGGTCGTGCCTGCCGTGGTTTCGGTGGTGTCTATGTATTCTAAGATGTCCTCTCCCTTTAACGTGACGATCTTTGTGTAGCCGCTGTTTTCTTTTGTGCTGCGGTACAGGCGGTAGCCGCTCGCTCCCGGTACCTGTGTCCATGCAAGGTACATGCCGGGCTTACTCTTTGTGATCCGGGCAGAGGTCAGTTCCGGTGTCTGGAAGTTCTGTGCGCCGATGCTCTCCACGTATCCGGTGGATCCTGTGACTTTTCCGTTCTGGTTATAGGCGTTTACTCTATAATAATAGGTTAATCCACGCTCTGCGCTGCGGTCTACATAATAGTTCTGTGCGTCGTTTGTGATGGTGGCTACGGTGGTGTAGTCTCCGTCTTCTGTGGTACTGCGCTGCACCACATATTTGGAAGCGCCCAGTGCTTTCTGCCATACGACTTTGATGGTTCCGTCATCCCGGATATCCAGCCGCTTCATCTCCGGTGTTTCGATGAAGGTTACGGGAACTCCACTTGAACTTTTTCCGAAACCTTCGTTGCCGTAAATGATGTTGATGGTACGGACCTTATACTGATAATTCGTTCCGGGTTCGACACTCTTGTCATTATATGCGGTCTTTGTTTTGTCTACGGTGGCGATCCGCTTATAGGCGCCGCCTTCTTCGCTTCGGTAGATAGCATAACCGTCTGCTTCTTCATAAGGCTGCCAGTTTATTTTCAGGTAACCGCCCGCCATCTGCTTGATGCCTGCCAGTTCGGTGCCGCCGATGGTATATCCCCCTACGATCCGGGAGTAGTCACTGAAGAAGGTGGTTCCCGCTGTACTGCTGTAGGCGCGCACCTTATAATAGTACATTTTGCCCTGTTCGATGTTCTGATCGATATAGACAGTATTTTCACTTCCGGTGACTTTTGCCAAACGTGTGTAAGTGCCTGCCTTTTTCTCGGAACGATAGACGAGATATCCTTTTGCCTGTTCCTGCTCTTCCCACTCGATCTGAAGGCTTTTGTAATCCGGTGAGGAGAAGGTGACGGCGGGCTCGGTGAGTCCGTTATAGACCAATCCATAGTAGTCCGCGATACCTTTGACGTCTGCCAGCGCCAACTGTTTGAGGCGGGCATCGGTGCTCAGATAGTTGTTTCGATCGGATTCATTGGATAAGAAGGCGTGTTCCACGATGATGCCGGTGATGCCGGACAGTTTTGCGTTTCGGATCACGCCGTAGTAGTCTGCGATGCTTCCGTCATCATATTTGTTTCCGCTCTCAGAGTTACGGATGCGGATGCCAAGGTCCGGCAGACCCAGTCCCGTCAGCTGGTTCAGTATGCTTTGGGACAGTTCACTGCCCTCCGTGCCAAGATCCGGGCGGTAACTGCTGTTGGGATAAAAGACCATGCTTCCGCTGGTGTTCGCGTTTGTGGATGCGTTGTTATGTATACTGATGAATACGTCTGCGCCTTTTGCCACAGCGTTATTCACCCGTTCACTGAGTTCCAGATTTTTGTCTGTGCTGCGTGTCAGGTAAACCTGCACATCTTCGTAGTTACTTAAATACGTCTGTATGTACTTGGCAATGGTGAGGTTGATATCTTTTTCCTGGATACCGCCATAGGATGCGCCGCTGTCTGAACCTCCGTGTCCGGGATCTATGGCGATGACCATATCTCCATTGGATGCGGTGTAGGGTCTGGCTGAGGCGTGCTTGTTTTGATCCGGCAGATCCTTTGTGGTGTCTTCTTCTCCTGCCGCGTCGATGATGCCCAGTTCCTGCAGGGTGTTGTCTGCCGGGAACGCTTTTTCTGCTGCCTTTGCTGCGGTGAGGTTCGCCGGCAGCGCCGTGCACAGCATAGCTGTCATGAGTACTGCTGACAGCAGGCGTTTTAAAGTACGTTGTTTCATGTTGCTTCCTTTCTTTTGCATTTTTGTAAAACTTCTTCCAGTTAGTATATACGAACCGTTTTCTGCTGTTTCCGGGGTATTTTCCATGGAAAAAGGTGCCGTTTTCGTCTCCGACACCTTTTTTGTTCTTTATTTATGGATGATCGTGCCTTCCAATTTGGCTTTTCCGGCTTCCGGACGACTTCCCAGTTTTGTGATGGTGGCTTTGCGGATCGCCGAATTTCCGATGAAGTCTACAGCTGCCTGTATTTTCGGAAGGATCGTGCCCTCCTCGAAGGCGCCTTCTTCCATGTAACGCACTGCTTCTGCGGTAGTCATGGATTCGATGGGGCGCTGATTTTCCGTGCCATAATCTAAATATACGTGATCTTCGCCAGTTAAGATGATGAGTTCGTCTGCTTCTACCATCTCTGCCAGTCTGCCTGCTGCCAGATCTTTTTCGATGACTGCACTGGCTCCCTGCAGGTTATGCGCCTGATCCAGCACCGGGATCCCGCCGCCGCCACAGGCGATGACTACCTGATCGGCGTCTGCCAATGCGCGGATGGAATCGATCTCTACTACCTTGATGGGCTTTGGCGCTGCCACGATACGGCGGTAACCGCCCTCTACTGCTGTGATATGGTTGCCCTTCTTCTCTTCTGCGTCTGCATCCGCTTTGTCCATGACACGTCCGATGATCTTGGTGGGCTCATAGAAGGCTTCGTCATAAGGATCTACGGTGACCTGCGTCAAGATGGTAGCGACGGGCTTGTAGATGCCTCTGTTTAACAGTTCGGTGCGGATCGCATTTTGCAGATCATAGCCGATGTAACCCTGGCTCATGGCAGAGCACACGCTCATGGGTGTGGCTGTATATTCCGGATAGAGTCTGGCAAATTCTGACATGGCAGTGTGGATCATGCCTACCTGCGGTCCATTGCTGTGGGTGATGATGACCTGTGCATCTTCACTGATCAGGTCTGCCACTGCTTTTGCGGTACGTTTGGTGGCTGTTTTCTGCTCCGGCAATGTAGTTCCAAGCGCTTCGTGACCGAGCGCGATCACAATTCTTCTTTTTTTGCTATCGTTTCTCATGTGGGTTCCCTCCATAGGACATTGTATGCGAACATTCTAACACAAAA
>CAMBUC010000138.1 GCA_945871045.1 uncultured bacterium | reverse complement strand
GGCTATGCAGCTTATGGTGATCTTGATTTTGATATCATCACCAGCAATGACTGCGATTCCTTTGCCCGTTGTGATGTACGTATTCGGGAGATGTATCAGTCGATCCAGTTGATCAGACAGGCTGTAGATAAGATCCCTCAGGGTGATATTGCTGTTCCCGTAAAGGGCAATCCTGATGGTGAATATTTTATGAGAGTAGAACAACCGAGAGGAGAGGCGATTTATTATGCAAAAGGTAATGGTTCTAAATTCTTGGAAAGAATTCGAATCAGAACACCTACCTTTGCAAATATCCCTGCACTTTTAAAAACTTTGAAGGGATGTCAGTTTTCTGATGTTCCGCTGCTCATTCTTACAATTGATCCTTGTATCAGTTGTACGGAGCGCTAGGAAGGGAGGAAAAACAAAATGTCAAAATTTATGCCCTTTGCAGGGACTATGATCAAAAACCTCTTTTCTAAGCCGGTAACAACAACATATCCGGAAAAACCTGCAGTTTATCCGGAACGCAGCCGTGGACATGTGGAGATTAACATCGATGATTGTATCATGTGCGGTCTTTGCAGCAGAAACTGTCCGCCTCGTGCGATCACTGTTGATCGTGCTTCAGGTACATGGACGATCAATCGTTTTGATTGTGTACAGTGTGGTTATTGTACAGATGTTTGTCCGAAGAAGTGTCTGACGATCAATCCCGGTTATCAGACTCCCGGCGGTGAGAAGAAAGAGGCTGTTTACACTAAACCGGTAGAAGAAAAGGCCCAGACACCGACAGGCGGCAAGCCGGTTCCTAATTTAGAGGCCTGTGTATTTTGTACACTTTGCGCAAAGAAATGTCCTCAGGAAGCAATCGTTGTTGACCGTGGGGAAAAGAAATGGGAACTTTCTGCTGAGAAGTGTGTAAGTTGTGGACTTTGTGCATCAAATTGTCCGAAAAAATGTATTGAAATGAAGTAGGTATGAGATATGTGTGTAGCTTTACCGGGAAAAGTAATAGAAGTATATGAAAAGGATGCCTTGGTGGATTTCAGCGGCAATCGTGTACGGGCGGTTTCCGGTCTTGTGCCGATTGCGGTAGGAGATTATGTGCTTGTTCACGCCGGATGCATCCTTCAGAAATTATCTGTCGGTGAAGCACAGGATATGATAAAGTTATTTGAGGAACTAGAGGAAGTATGACAGACATCAGTCACAAAATTACACAGATAAAAGAATGGCTGGCAGCGTATGACGGACCGGACATCTCCATTATGGAGGTGTGCGGCAGTCATACTGCTGCTATTTCTAAATATGGAATCAGTGGATTGCTTTCCGAAAAATTGCATTTGATCAGCGGACCGGGCTGCCCCGTGTGTGTGACGCCGACAGGTTATATTGACCGATTGATCGAACTATCTATGGAATCCGACACGACAATTGTTACCTTTGGTGATCTGATCCGTGTGCCGGGGCGTAAGAACAGTCTGGCAGAGGTAAAAGGCGAAGGCGCGAGGGTAGAAATGGTATATTCGCCGATGGATATTTTATCTTTGGCGAAAGCAAATCCTAAAAATCAGTATGTCTTTGCTGCGGTAGGATTTGAAACCACAACGCCTGTCTATGCAATGCTTCTGGAGCAGTTAATTTCAGAACACATCACGAATGTAAAGTTACTGACGGCACTGAAAACCATGCCGGAGGTGATCGGATGGTTGTGTGAGCATACGGAGGAGATTGATGGTTTTTTGGCGCCGGGACACGTTGCTGCTGTAACGGGATCCGATCTGTTTATACCTTTATGCGAAAAATACCGTGTTCCTTTTTGTGTTGCGGGATTTTCGGCAGAAGAACTGCTTTTGGCAGTTTACGGAATCTTTAAGGCGGTGGTAGATGATCGGGAAAAAGGGTTAAAGCCTGAAGTGAAGAACTATTATCCCTCTGTCGTAACGGCTCGGGGCAATGAGACAGCTGCAGGACTCGTAAACCGCTATTTTGAATCTTGTGATGCAGTTTGGAGAGGAATTGGGACGATCAGCGGATCCGGAAGAAAACTCCGAAAAGAATTTGAACAGTTTGATGCAGGAAGTGATCTGCCTATGGAGGATCACAAGAAGAATCAGGCATGCCGATGCGATCAGATTCTTATGGGAAAGGCATTGCCGGGGGATTGTCCCTTATTTGGAACTGTCTGCACACCGATGAATCCGCAGGGAGCTTGTATGGTTTCCGAGGAGGGCAGTTGTCATCAATATCTGATGTATCATAGGACACGCTAAAGGAGAAAGAACATGAATCAGAAAGGGAAGATCACTATGGCGCATGGCAGTGGAGGCCGTGCGACAAACGAGTTGATCAAAGAAATATTTGCAGATGAGTTTTCCAATCCGGTACTTGATGCCATGGAAGATGCAGCGGTCGTATCGGGCAGTAAGAACATCGCCTTTACAACGGACAGTTTTGTTGTAGACCCGCTGGAATTTCCAGGTGGAGACATTGGTCGCTTATCTGTTTGCGGAACAGTAAATGATCTGCTCATGCGTGGAGCAACACCGAAATATCTGACCTGTGGATTCGTATTACAGGAAGGATTAGAATTATCTGTGCTTCGCCGGATCGTCCACTCTTTTGCTGAAACTGCACGGGAGGCAGGTGTTGCGGTCGTAGCAGGGGATACAAAGGTGGTAGAGGGAACCGGTGGACTGATTATTAATACAGCAGGAGTCGGTTTTCTTCCGGAGGATGTATCCATCAGTGCAGCTAACTGCAGACCCGGTGATGCGATCATCGTATCCGGGGATCTCGGAGATCATCACGCAGCGATCCTTTCACACCGTATGAATATCAATAATTCCATCGTCAGTGATTGTGCACCTCTCTGTGAGATGGTCCAGTCGTTGATCTCAGAAGGAATCCGCGTGCATTGTCTGAGAGACGTCACCAGAGGCGGACTTGGAACGGTTCTGAAAGAATTAGCAGAGTCCTCCGGGGTCACAATGGCGGTGGAAGAGGGACTGCTTCCGGTCAATGCACAGGTGAGGGATTTCTGTGGGTTGATGGGACTCGATCCGCTTTATATGGGAAATGAAGGAAAACTGGTCGCTTTTGTTGCAGAGGAGGATGCAAAACGTGCCTGCGAGATCATTTCAAACTGCGCTTATGGGAAACAGGCTGCGGTTATTGGAAGCGTTACGGATGAGATGCCCGGCAGTGCATATGTAAAAACATCCATTGGAGGAAAACGTGTACTGGATGTTCTTTTCGGAGAGGGACTTCCACGTATTTGCTGATCAGTTTAAATAAAAGGAATTGTTTTTAACGAACAAAACCAGTAGTAATCATTCGAAAGGAAAGTAACATGTCTTACGCATTTAGCGAATCACAGCGCCGTGCGATCACAGAGTCAAGCGGCGCAGCATTGGTTCTGGCGGGACCCGGTTCGGGAAAGACGTCTGTCATTACCGGACGGATCCGTTATCTGTTGGAACATTGCAGCGTTCCTGCCTCAAATATTTTAGTCATTACATTCACAAAAGCAGCAGCCAATGAAATGCGTCTTCGCTTTCAGGCGTCGATGGAAGGGCGCAGGCTGCCGGTACAATTCGGTACTTTTCATGCGGTCTTTTTTTCCATCCTAAAGCATGCCTATCATTATCGTTCGGATCAGATCATATCTCAGGAATTCAAATACGCTTTTTTGAAAGAAATATTGAGCAGTTTTCATCTGCGGGAAGATGAGGAGCAGGAACTATTAGAAAACCTGCTCAGTGAGATCAGTATGGTAAAAAATGAACAGCTGGATCTGGCACATTATTATGCAAAATGTTGCGGCAGTTCGCAGTTTCGGCAAATATATGAGGCTTATGACCGGAAACTTCGGGAAAACCGTTTGATTGATTTTGATGATATGCTGACGCTTACCTATGAACTGTTATCGCAGCGTCCCGATCATTTGCATGTCTGGCAGGAAAAATTTCGTTATATTCTGGTAGACGAGGTGCAGGATATGAACCGGCTGCAGTATGAAATTCTCCGTTTGTTGGCAGCGCCTCAGAATGAATTGTTTTTGGTGGGTGATGATGACCAGTCGATTTATCAATTTCGTGGGGCGAGACCGGAACTGATGCGGTGTTTTGTAAGGGATTATGCAGATGCAAAACAATTATATCTGGAAGAAAACTATCGATGTGGATCAGAGATCGTAAAGGCATCGCAACATCTGATCTCGTATAATCATGATCGTTTTGAAAAAAAGATCCGTGCGGCACGGGAAACAGCCGGAAGGGTACAGGTGTGTGAATATCCTTCACCTTTGAAAGAAAATAAGGATATTATTGAGATGATCAGAGGACGAACTGCCGCGGGAGTTCCCTATGAAGATATGGCGGTATTGTTTCGGACGAACCGGCAATCCGGCTATCTGTTGGAATTAATGATGGAAGCAGGGATCCCTTTTTATGCAAAGGAGCGGGTGCCGCTCCTTTATGATCACTGGATCGCAAAAGATGTGATCTGTTATCTGAAACTGGCTTCCGGAAGCAGGGAAAGAGGCTTATTTTTACAGATCATGAACCGGCCGGTGCGTTATCTGAGCCGGGATGTATTGGATGAACCCATCGTAGATCTGGACAGTTGGGAAGCCGTGTATGAAGAACAGCCCTGGATCGCAAGGCGCATTGAGCAACTGGCGGAGGATCTGCAGGTGATGTCTCATATGGGCCCCTTTGCGGCGATGAATTATGTCAGAAAAGGAATGGGCTATGAGGAATTTGTTGTTGATTTTGCAAGGGAGCATGGACAGCCGGAACAGGAATTGTTAGATGTGCTGGATGAATTGCAGCAGTCTGCCGTTGGTTTTCAGTCACTTGCCCTTTGGCAGGCGCATGTCACAGAATATCGTGAACGTATGCAGGCGGAATTAAAAAAACAGTCAGCCAGTCATGAAGGAGTTCGGATATTGACCTTACATGGAGCAAAAGGGCTGGAGTTTGATACCGTGTTTTTGCCCCAGTTATTAGAAGGGCAGTTGCCTTATAAAAAGGCAGTTCTGGATGCGGATATTGAAGAAGAGCGCAGATTGTTTTATGTGGGAATGACCCGTGCAAAAGAAATGCTGGTGATCACCCATGCGCAGACAATGTATCAAAAAGATGCCACCGCATCAAGATTTTTAATGGAACTTAAAAATCCATCGGCAGTGGCATTATCAGACGTTGTCTTACGGTAATTCGTTGAACAATTCTTCGTCCTGAATTTCATCAAAGCATTCGGAGACGCGTTCAAATTCGTCTTCATCTTCAATGTTCTCGAGTGTAGGATTTCCGTCTTCGTCTTCAAAATAACGGTAGATGAAGACTTCGCCTTCCTCGATAGGCTCATCGTTTTCGTCCAGCGGAACAAGTACGATGTAATCCTGCTCATAGGCTTCAAAGATTGTCATGATCGCACATTCTGTAGTTGTGCCGTCATCCAGTTCCAAAGTGACACGATAATCATTGGGATCATCTTCTGTTACATTCATAGCCATATCTTTATCGCTCATGTTGTTTCCTCCTGTTTGTATGTTTGAAACATGTATTATCGCCATTATATGAGAAGGCATAGGAGAATGTCAAGGGTTATTGGAACGAGGCGAGTGAACAGTAACAACCGTCAAGGACGGAAATCGAAAAAAGGTGTATGCAAACGATATAGAAACTGATATAATATAAGTAATTATGATGTTTACCATGAGGACGTAGAAGAAAAGGCGGAAGAAGAGAAATGGCAGAACAATTGAGCGAAGGAAATTATAACAGATTCGGAGCAAGCAGGCTTGCGGACGGAATCTGTTTTACATTTGAGGGGGAAAAGGATAGCATCTGCGCCATCAGGCTTTATGAGAAGCAAAAAAAAGCCGGTGTGCAGTGTTCTTATCATGATGTTTTGGTTCCGATGGAGTATTGCATCGGTGCAGTCCGTTCCGTATGTATTCTGGGACTGGATCCGGATCGCTATGATTACAATTATGTGATCGATGATGAAGTG
>CAMBUC010000137.1 GCA_945871045.1 uncultured bacterium | reverse complement strand
AACGATGTCAGAACTGAAACCGTTAAAAATAACAGAGACTGTCTTACGTGATGCACATCAGTCTCTGATCGCTACAAGAATGACCACCGAGCAGATGCTTCCTATCATCGACAAGATGGATAAGGTTGGCTATCACGCTGTTGAGTGCTGGGGTGGAGCTACTTTCGATGCATCCCTTCGTTTCTTAAAGGAAGATCCGTGGGAGCGTCTTCGTAAACTGAAAGCAGGATTTAAGAATACAAAGTTACAGATGTTATTCCGTGGACAGAACATCTTAGGATATCGTCCCTATGCAGATGATGTAGTAGAGTATTTTGTACAGAAGTCCATTGCAAACGGTATCGATATTATCCGTATCTTTGACTGCTTAAACGATCTGAGAAACCTTCAGACAGCAGTTACCGCAACTAACAAAGAGGGTGGACATGCTCAGGTTGCATTAAGTTATACATTAGGTGATGCTTATACCTTGGATTACTGGACAGATATGGCCAAAAGGGTTGAGGATATGGGTGCAAACTCATTATGTATCAAAGATATGGCAGGTCTCCTGACTCCTTACAAGGCAGAAGAACTTGTTAAGGCTTTGAAGAACACGGTTGAGATTCCTATCGAACTTCATACCCATTATACATCCGGCGTTGCTTCTATGACATACATGAAGGCAGTGGAAGCCGGCTGTGATATCATTGATACTGCTATGTCTCCCTTCGCACTCGGAACCAGCCAGCCTGCAACAGAAGTTATGGCTGAGGCATTCAAGGGAACACCCCTTGATCCCGGATTTGACCAGATGCTCTTAAAGGAGATCGCAGACTACTTCCGTCCGATGCGTGAGGAAGCCATCAAGAGCGGACTTCTGAATCCGAAGGTGCTGGGCGTAGATATCCAGACCTTACTGTATCAGGTTCCCGGTGGAATGCTTTCCAACATGGTATCCCAGTTGAAGGAGCAGAATGCAGAGGATAAGTACATGGAAGTGCTTGAAGAGATCCCGAGAGTTCGAAAAGATCTCGGTGAGCCGCCCCTTGTTACACCTTCTTCACAGATCGTTGGTACACAGGCTGTATTCAATGTCTTAATGGGTGAGCGTTACAAGGTTGCTACAAAGGAGACCAAAGACGTTTTACTTGGAAAGTACGGACAGACTGTAAAGCCTTTCAATCCTGAAGTGGTAGACAAAGTACTTGGAGAGGATAAGAAGAATGCCATTACCTGCCGTTATGCGGATCTCTTAGAGCCCGAATTAGATAAGATCGAGGCTGAGATGAAGCAGTGGAAGCAGCAGGATGAGGATGTATTAAGTTATGCATTATTCCCTCAGGTTGCTACCGAATTTTTCAAATACCGTCAGGCACAGCAGACAAAGGTAGATCCGTCTGTCGCCGACGAAAAGAACAAAGCGTATCCGGTATAATCGGATGAAATAACATGTATGAAAAGACTGTCACGAAAGACCGCCAACACAACCACTTCCCATGTTGGCTGATCTTGAGTGGCAGTTTTTTTATCGTATGGGAAACTTCGCCGTTACTGTTCACTCGTACCTCGTTCCAGTAACCGGGCTTCCCTGCATTGAAATATGCCTGACGGCATGGCAGGGAAGCATTGGCTCCTTTATGTGTTCTCTCCACGTCCCGCAGCGGTGTGCGTGACGTGGGTGTGAACAGTAACACTTCGCCTTCTATTTTGTTTCTTGTGTGATAATAACGCTTGACGAAAAAATAAAAAGGGGTTAGCATAGAGATATCGGCGTCTTACCGGAAAAATCGAAACGTTTATTGTGATGACGGGTTCGATGTAAAATAATGGAGGATATTTATGAGAGTGTCAAGGAATAAAAAAAGAAGCGCGCTTTTGATGGCGCTGTTATTAGCCGCATCCATATTTTTGAGTTGTATCTCTGGTGCAGATCGCGTACAGGCAGCTGCGAAGGGAGACTATTATATCAAGATCAATAAAGCTACGAATGTAGTAACTGTGTATAAAAATGATGGAACACCATATACGGCATTTACTTGTTCGATAGGTCATGCAACCCCTCTGGGTACCTTTTATACGCCTGCAAAATATCGTTGGTGGGTGTTGGACGGTCCGTGTTATGGTCAGTACTGTACCCGTATTACAGGGGGCATTCTCTTTCATTCTGTTTGGTATTATCAGCAGACGAAAGACAGTCAGTCCTATGTACAGTATAATAAACTTGGCACAACAGCGTCACATGGCTGTTGCCGACTGACCGTAGCAGCGTCAAAATGGATCTATGACAATTGTCCGACAGGTACAAAAGTCATTATCTTTAATGGGACTTCAAAGGATGATCCTCTGGGAAAGCCTGAGACGATCAAAGTGACCGGCTATAGAGGATGGGATCCGACGGATCCTGATCCTGAAAATCCCTACAAAACAAAGTCAACAAAGCCGGAGATCTCCGTGTCTAAGAAAACCATCGCATACGGTTCGAAATTTGGTGATGGAAATATGACCTGCAAAGATTCCGGAGGGTTCGATGTCACTGACTGGGTAAAGCAGGAGGGGAAGGTCAATACGAAAAAGATTGGTTCTTATCCTGTGACATATTCTGTTATCGATTCTTTTGGCAGAACCGCTACGAAAAAGATCACCTATAAGGTTGTTGATAAGAAACCGGCAACGCTTACCGGTGTGAAAGAGACGCTTTCAAAGAAATGTGGAAATACGAGAGATATGCTTGTCGGCCTTAAAGCAAAAGACGCGGCAGGAAAAGATCTGACAAGCAAGATTGCTGTGTACATAAAAACGCCTTCATCTACCGGTTATGTGAAGTGTAAGGATCGAAATTATACCTTTGTGGAATCCGGAACATATGCGGTTAAGTATATTGTTACGAATCCAAACAACGGTTTAAAAACAACGAAAAAGCAGACAATTAAAGTGATCAACACAGAACTTCCTGTTTTTACTTCGTCAGATAATTGGAAGACATTAAAGGCGGAGGCTGGCGATGAAGTATCATGGGATGTATTTATGAAGGAGTTTCAGCGAAACTTGCAGCGGGTAAGAGTTTGAATGATTTCGTTGATGTTACGGTCACAAATGAAGACGGTGATGCTGCAACGATCTTAAAGGGACAAAACTATCTCTTTGAAGAGAGTGGTACTTACACGATCACATATACGGTAGCAAATGTGGAAGTAAGTGAAGATTTGATCGCTGAACATACAAGAAAAATGATTGTTGCAGAGCGCCCAGAGGCGGAGGTCATTTTGGATGAGTAATACAAATGAACTGACAAACCGCATCAATCAGGCATACAGCAGTATGAGTAAGGGGCAAAAACTGCTTGCTACCTATATTTCAGACAATTATGATAAGGCAGTATTTTTGACAGCTGCAAAACTTGGTGAAGTGGTTGGAGTCAGTGAATCTACAGTCGTACGTTTTGCATCGCATCTGGGGTACAAAGGGTACCCGGAGTTCCAAAAAGCACTGGAAGAGATGGTACGAAATAAGTTAAATTCCATTCAGCGAATGGAAGTTACTTATGGCAGGATCTCTCAGTCACAGATTTTGGAAACTGTCTTACAGGCAGATGCAGAAAAGATCAAGTATACCTACGAACATATCGATCAGAGTGCCTTTGAAATGGCTGTAGACACCATTTTAAAAGCAAAAACCATATATATTGTAGGTATTCGCAGTTGTGCGCCGCTGGCGAGTTTTTTGGCATTTTATCTCAATCTGATGTTTGACCATGTAGTTCAATTAAATACAAATAATTCCAGTGAGTTATTTGAACAGATGGTTCGTATCAGCCCTAAAGATGTGATCATTGGCATCAGTTTTCCGAGATATTCCATGCGCACATTAAAAGCGATGGAGTTTGCCAATAATCGTAATGCGAAAGTGATCACATTAACAGATAGTGTCCATTCGCCCATGAACCTATATTCTTCCTGCAATTTGATCGCAAGTAGTGACATGGCATCCATCGTGGATTCTTTAGTTGCGCCACTGAGCGTGATCAATGCATTGATCGTTGCATTATGCATGAAAAAACAGAAAGAAGTTGTGAAAACCTTAGAGGAATTAGAGAACATCTGGGATGAGTATCAGGTGTATGAGAGTGATGAGATCAACTATATTGATGATTCAATGAAAATGCGTTACGCAAAGTTGGGAGACAAGGATGCGTGAATTTGAGTTAGTAGTGATCGGTGCCGGTGCTGCCGGAATGATGGCAGCCATCTCGGCGGCGAAAAATGGCATACCCGGAGCGCAGATTCTTGTGCTTGAGCGCAACGAAAAACCGGGAAAAAAGATCTATATTACCGGTAAAGGCAGATGCAATCTGACAAATGCCTGCGAAACGGAAGAATTATTTTTGAACGTACCAAGACAGGCAAAATTTTTATACAGCGCCTTTTATACCTTTACCAATGATCAGGTGATCAGTTTTTTTGAAGAAGCCGGTATGAAAACAAAGATCGAGCGTGGAAATCGTGTGTTTCCCCAGTCAGATCATTCTTCGGATGTGATCGGTGCCTTGAAACGGATGATGGATCGTCTGGGTATTCTCGTGGAATATCATGCGCGGGTAAGAAATATCATTGCAACGGATGACGCGGTCAGTGGTGTGGAACTGGAAAACGGAAAAACCTATGCGGCAAAGCGGGTATTGATCGCCACCGGGGGAAAATCCTATCAGGCAACAGGTTCCACAGGAGACGGCTATTCATTTGCAAAGAAACTGGGACATTCGGTTACGGTTCTTCGTCCGTCCTTAGTTCCCTTCAATGTTGCGGAAGCGGATGTGATCCGCATGCAGGGATTGGCGCCTAAAAATGTACGTGTGCAGATCCTTGATCACGATCGGCCGAAGAAAATTTTGTTTGAGGGCTTTGGCGAAATGCTGTTCACCCATTTTGGTGTCAGCGGTCCCCTTATGCTTACGGCCAGTTCCGTTGTAAATGATCACATTGCTGAGAAAACTCTAACACTTTTGATTGATTGGAAACCTGCAATATCCGAAGAGCAGTTGGATAAGCGGATTCTTTCCGATTTTGAAGAAAATCAGAATCGTCAGTTTAAAAATGCTTTATCAGGACTTGTGCCGGCAAAGTTCCTTCCGGTGCTCATGGAAAGAAGCGGCATTTCTCCGGAGAAGAAAGTAAACGAGATCACGAGAGAGGAACGTCATGGTCTTGTACTGTTATTAAAAGCATTCGCTATAACATTGACGGGTCTGCGGGATTTTAACGAGGCGATCATCACAAGGGGTGGAATTTCGTTAAAAGAAGTAAATCCGTCAACGATGGAATCGAAACTGATTACAGGTTTATATTTTGCAGGAGAAGTTCTGGATCTGGATGCATTTACCGGAGGCTTTAATCTGCAGATTGCATGGTCTACCGGATATTTAGCCGGGCTTCATGCAGCAGAATGTTTTTGTAATGAAAATACGTAGACCGTTATAAATGAACACTAGGACAGGAGAATGAAAAAATGGCTTTTAATATTGCAATTGATGGCCCTGCAGGGGCAGGAAAAAGCACGATCGCAAAAATGTTAGCAAAAGAACTGGGTTTTGTGTATGTGGATACCGGAGCAATGTATCGTGCGATGGCATATTATTTTTTGAATCAGGGCATAGATAAAGAGGATGAGACTGCGATCAATGCTTCTGTAGATGCGGCAGATGTAACGATCCGCTATGAAGATGGTGCACAGCAGGTATATTTGAATGGCGAAAATGTTACAGGTGTTCTTCGTACCGAACAAGTTGGTAATATGGCTTCTGCAACAAGCATATATCCCTCTGTGCGTACAAAACTTGTGTCTCTTCAGCAGAAACTTGCACAGACCACAGATGTAATCATGGATGGGCGTGATATCGGAACCTGCGTGCTTCCCCACGCACAGGTAAAGATCTATCTGACTGCCAGTGTGGAAACCCGGGCAAAGAGAAGATACGACGAGTTGGTAGCCAAGGGTGAAACAGCAGATCTGGAGCAGATCGCTGCTGATATCAAGGAGCGGGATCATAGAGATATGCACAGAGAAATGTCACC
>CAMBUC010000136.1 GCA_945871045.1 uncultured bacterium | reverse complement strand
GAACGATCGTAACACCGATGGTAGCAGGTATGAATCCTGCCAATATGGACGCTGATATGTTTGGACAGATGGCAAAGCATTCTGATCTGAAGGTTTCTCCGTGCATGCCTGAGGATGTAGCAAACATTTTACTGTTTTTGGCATCTGATGAATCCCGTGCGATTACCGGACAGGCGCTGGTAACTGATTTTGGCGGTACATTATAATCTTTTTCATAAAACACTCTTGACGAACTGAAAATATATGGTATAATTATTTGCAGTGCAATTAGGAAATAGAACCTTACAGTTGATGTGCACAATTTACAACTGGAGGGAGGTTAGGTGTAAGAATGTCTAGTGTTACAGTAAAAGAGAACGAGACTTTAGATAGCGCTTTACGCAGATTCAAAAGAAACTGTGCAAAGGCAGGTATCCAGCAGGAGATTCGTAAGAGAGAGCATTATGAGAAGCCCTCTGTAAAGCGCAAAAAGAAATCTGAAGCAGCTAGAAAGCGTAAATATAACTAATTCGGTTATAGTGAATGCAATGAGACCCCGGAGCGTAAGCGCCGGGGTTTTTGTTAGGGACGTTTTGAGGAATATCCGCAAGGAAGATTTAAAACGTCAGATAAAATGTAATTGGAAAGACATGATGGAGACAACGAATGAAGAACCAAACAATGGATATTGCTGTCTGTGATGACACGCAGACAGATAAAGAGGAAGTTGCACAGTTGACAGAGGAGATCTGCAAGGCAGAAGGGATGATCCCAAGGATCACTTGTTTTGATCGTGCTGAGACACTGCTAGAGACCATACAGAGGGGTGAGAACTATGCGCTTTTGTTGATTGATGTACTGATGCCGGGGCTGGATGGCATTGAACTTGCGCGGGTACTACGTGGGAAGAACGAGCGGGCTTCCATCATATTTATATCATCAAACCGTGAGATGGCACTACAGGGTTATGAAGTGTCCGCTGCCCGGTATCTGGCAAAACCTTTGGATAAAGAGAAGTTAAAGGAAGCCATTTTGTTTTGCTATGGGCAGTACCAAAAGGAGCGGGAACTGTTATTGCCGGTCAGCGGAACTATGAGAAGGATCGCGCCAAAGGATATCTATTATGCCGAGATCATGGGCAGAAAGTGCAGGATCAGACTGGAACAGGAAGAGTATGATGCCAGCATTTCCATGTCGGATCTGGAAGAAATGCTTCCGGAACATGATTTTATCCGGTGTCACCAAAGTTTTCTGGTGAACTGGCACCATGTGCAGAGTCTTCGGACGGATGCTTTGGAACTGACAGACAAACGGATGATTCCGGTCAGCAAGCACCGGGTGAAGCAGGTGCGTCAGGCATTTGTTTACTACATGAAGATTTAGGTAACCATAAAACCTCCCAATATTTGCAAGGCTAAATGCTTTTGCAAATGTTGGGAGGTTTCGGCATTTTGAAGACTTACAGCGGAAGGATCACTGTTACCTGATAAATCGTGTCTGATTCCTCGATGGAAAGCGTATGCTCCCCAAAGCGGCTCATGATCTGTCGCATGATCTTTAACCCATACCCTTGCTCCGGCGTGGGTGTTTTTTTCTTTGTGCTATCTGAAGCCAATTTGGAATTTTCGCAGGTAAATACAAAGTGCTGGTCTTTACAGTGAAAATCCAACTTGATGTAAGGCTCACTTGTTCCGGGTGCGGAGGCAGCGCTGATCGCATTGTCCAGAATGTTTGCGATCAGACAGCAGAGTTCGGAATCGGTCAGCGGCAACTGCTCCGGTGCATCGGCGCGGACAATTTCTGTGGAAATGCCTTTTTCGGCTGCAGCATTGAGTTTTCCGTTCAAAAGGATGTTCAAGGTCTGGTTTTTACTGGACACGACGGGGCGAACAGCTTCTACCTGTCCGATCAGTTCATCCAGATAACTTTCTATCCGCTCTGGGGTATCCTTTGCCATTGTGCGCAGCAGGGAATAGTGCTTCATGGTGTCGTGGCGGATCATCATCACTTCCTGTGACTGCTGACGAAGGTTCTCATAGCTTTCAAGTGCAAGTTCATTTCTAGCTGACAAAACGGCCAGTTCTGTGCGGCGCTCTGCTTCCTGCTCAAACAACTCCAGCACGATGGCTGCCAGACTGGAGACCAGCACAAGATTCCAGATCAGGCGCAGTGAAAGGTTGGGAGCGTTTCCTGTCAGTTCTCCACCGAGCCGTGAAAAGACAGATGATGCATAATCGGAGGAAAGAGGAACGCTGGTGATCAGAAACAGAACATAAGCGCCGGTCAGGATCAGTGAAGTCTGTGCCAGATGGCGGAAGAAGCGGTATCCTTTTTCCCAAAGCCAGAAAGCACCGATCAGTGCAGCAAACAGTACAAAGAATCCAACGTACTGTGGCAGGTATATGAAAAACACATACAGATCACCGTATGCTACAAACTTTTTTGTCTGTACGACAAGGTAAAGAAGCGTGGCGCACCACTGGAGAGCGGTGCAGACCAGATACAGCGGACGGAGCTGTTTCGCACGCAGAGCAAGAAAAAGCAACAGTATTCCAACGGACACGTGGAAGCATATCCAAACCAGATCAATGGAAGGAGTTACGATATACTTGGCGGTGAAATCTGCTTTTGCCAGAATACTGCCTATCTGAAACAGGATGGCAAGCGCAAGCACTGGAAGTTGAAGGGAGATGCTTCCGGCGGAGGCATTTCGGATAAATGTCGCTAACAAAAGCAGTTCCAGTGCAAACAGAAATGCTACGGGGAGCATGGTCTGAGAAGCGGATGCGATCAGACCGCTCTCATAGGCATATCCGCAGTAAAGTTTCACATTGCAGGGCCATACCGTGACCAAGTCATTCTGCACTTCAGAGTAGACCGGACTGGACTGGGCGATGGTCAGCGTCTGACCGAGATAATCCGGTGGAAGGGAAACGGAGATCGTTTCCAAACGATCCCATTCCAAGTTGGTAAGTTCTAAGTAGCCGATCCGGTTTTCTTGCTCCGGAAAGTCAGTATAGATCAGTGTGTCACCAATAAAAATGCTGAAGGTCTGATTGACGGAGCCGATCTGCAGCGTGGGGCTGTCCAGTTCCTCTGTCAATGTTCGGGAATAGTAAAAGGTCTGTCCCGGATGATCGACGCCGAGATATCCGCCGGCGCCATCCGGGCTCAGTTCCGTGACGTTTCCTGCTTCGTCTGTGTACACCGTCCATCCCTTATTTCCTTCCCATTCCTGCCCGTCCTCCGGAAGCAGGGACAGATCATAGGAGGCATCATCCATGGGCCTGGTATAATAAAAGACTGCCATCGCGGAAGGGATGCCCAGCAGGATGGACAGAATAATTGCAAAAATCGTTATTGGTAATTTCTTTGTTTCTTTTCTCATTTGAAAACCTCCGTTTATCAGATTCATTTAGTATAGCAACAGATTTTTTGAGGTGTCAAGAGAGCCACGGGCTACCCAGAAAATCAGATAACCAGTTTTGTCGGATTTTCGCCCAGATTTGTAAAAAAAAGAAAATGGGATGTGATATGTGATATGATAAACGGGAGAATCGAGGTATCGGATCTACTTCGATTCCTTTAAGAAAAATCAGGAAATATGCGGCTCTGGCACCTTCAACAAGCAGTTATTCGAGACAAGTGCGTACGCTGCGAAATGCAAGAGAGGCGATTACTTAATTTTAAAGAAAGGATGAGAAAAGCATATGAAAAACAAAGCAGCAAATCTATTATTTGCTGGAATTTTGGCTGTGACACTTGCTGTAGCGGGATCAATCGCGCCATTGACAAGTGCACAGGCAGCCAGCGCCAAAACTGTCACTGTGACAGACGAGATGCAGTTAAAAGCAGCACTCAAAAACAACAAGGTGACGAAGATTATAATTAAGACTTCTAAAAATGTCACGATTACCATTCCGGTAGGGGAGTATGAAAAGAAGCAGCTTGTAATTGACGCGCAAAAAGCAACGATCAACAATAAAGGAGTTTTTAAAAGCATCACTATTTCGGATGCGAAAAAGTATACGGAAAAGGGAAGTGCGAACAAGATCACAATCAAAGATAATAATAGCCTGTCATTTGTGGAAAGCGCTGCAGCGACCGCTACACAGGTAACTGTTTCCCAGAATGGAACAAAGCTCACCGTAACTGATAATGGAGAACTGACTGCCTTAAAAATAAAGGCAAAGACTTCCTTGACAGTGAAAGGAAGCTCCAAGAGCACGCCTGTTGCAGTCAGCAAAGATGGCTCGACATTAAATATTCAAAAGCCTGCTTCCGTAAAGCTGAGTGCAGATGTGCCGACAATCGTTGTTCGTGCAGATGCAAAGGTCACTGTAGCTGACGCGGCAGAGCTGGGAAAGGTTGTCGTAAACAGCGCTGCAAATGTTACACTTGACGGTGCGACAACAAATACAATTGCAGTCGTTGTGAATGCAGATGGAGCAAAGGTCAATGCTGCTACTATGGTCGATGTGGCTGCAAATGCAAAGGCAGAAGTAAATCTGTCCGAGGGAGCAGAAGGCTCTAAGATTTTTGTGGCAGAGGGAGCAGATGTGACGGTCAATAACAAGACAACACGGGCGATCGATGTTACAATGGCAGATGGAATAACCAAAAAGGTTGCCGCAGGTGCATCCATGAAGACGGGAGAGTGGACCAAGTCTTCTGAGGATAAGAAGGATGACGCAAACGCATCCGCTTCGGGAAGTTATGCGCCTCCTGCACAGGCGTTATCGAACTTTACGGTTAAGTCTGTCGAAGCGAGCGATGATACAACTATTCATGTTGAAATGAGTGAGATGGAAGGCGTAACATTTACGGTTGACGATGTGGCTGTAAACAGTCAGTACGAGGGCGATAAATACAAGCTCACTGTCGCTGCAATGAAAGGCGGCGCACATTCTGTCAAGCTTTCTAAGAGTGGATATAATACCTGCACATCCACTGTAAAATATGCACCGAAACCGGAGATCTATCTGAGTCCGAGTGGCAATGCGGAGGATGTATATGTATCAGATGTAGAGACATTGACAGAGAGAACTGTAACAGTAACCAATTATCTGCCAAATACAGCTACGATTGAGACAACCTATTATAAGACAGATGTACAAGATAATAATAAACTGGAATCATGGGCTGCAGCAAAAGCGTATTTAAAGACGAAGTCCGATGATGCTTCTGATATCAAAGTTGTAGTGAAGTATGTTGCTACATATATCGGAAAGACAAGCGATGCAAAAACAGTGACCTATACAGCCAAAAAGGATGCAGCTCGAGACATCGAAGTATCTGACATTACATATACCGGGAATTCAAAGGAGACTGCGCTGGCAAATGGTGGCGGCATAGATGCGTCAAACATTAAAGGAACTGCAAAATGTGGTGGCGTTGATATCGCGGGAACATGGTCATTTACAGATAAAAATACTACGACCCTCTCAGCCTCCAAAAGTGTTGGTGTGACATTTACACCAACCGATACTGGCTTGTATAATACAAATACATATGGAACCGTTTATATCTATGTAAAAGCAGCTACACCGTCACAATTGCCATTAGAGACCAGTGATCTCAATTTAATTTCATATGGAAAGGTAAAATTTACTACTCCTGCAGATTTTAATAACATCCAGTATAGGATCGGCACTGACGGAGCCTGGACAGATGCTTCAGATGCTGAATTTGACGCTAAAGCAGGTGATCAGATTTACTTTAGAACAAAGGCAAACACAGATGGTGGAGATGATGGAGCTGATGGTTACGTCGTAGATTCAGATGCGTCAGAGCCAATGATTGTTGATAAAAAGAATATTGGAACGAAGACAATTCAGCTGAAAGCGCCAACAGCATTATCAAATGTATCTCTTGATATGGGAGCAAAAACATTAGCTTTTGATGCATATATCAATTCAAATGACGATGCGGCACATGTGGCTTCATATCTCATCAAGGTTTATCAGGAAGATACTTTGACTGCAACAGCGACCGTTGCTGCAAATGCTGCGACGGCAACGCTTGCAATGGAAACTTCAGCACAATTTGCCTATGACAAAGACTATACAGTAACAATTACCGCAAA
>CAMBUC010000135.1 GCA_945871045.1 uncultured bacterium | reverse complement strand
GTGAGTTTACATCTGTTGCTCAGGCAAATGGTGGTCTTGAGCATATGATCAACTGGGACGGAAAAGATAAGGATACCCTTGCTCTGATCAAGTATATCGCCGATGAAGATAAACTGGAAAAGGTACTTGAAAACCCACAGGTGATAAAAACACCAGTAGTAAGAAACGGAAAGCAGTCTACACTTGGGTATCAGCCTGACATATGGAAGGGATGGAATTAATGTAATCTGCCGCAGGGACGTTGCTGTTGCCACGGGGAGCGCCCTTTGCCATGGGGTGATTGAACTGCTGGACAAAAGATGCCGTTTGGCCTTGTCGCATAATTGAATAGGTGCTATAGTAAACATGTACATACTGTGTCATATCGTGGGCGTTTCATGTATCGGACTCATCGTATCAGATGGAGGAATTGCCTATGGGGAAAAACAAAAGAGAACCGGTACATGAATCATACGAAATGGCAAGCGGACCGATTGCATATAATATGACAAATGATTATATGTTTCGCGCGATATTGCAGAAGAACGAATTTGTCTTGCGGGGACTAATCGGGGCATTATTACATTTGGACCAAGCGGATATTAAATCTGTTGAGATCACAAATCCAATAATCCTTGGGGAGCAGATCGAAAATAAGCAGTTTGTTCTGGACATAAATATCACACTGAACAATAACATTTGCCTGAATCTGGAATTGCAGGTCATCAACCGTACAAATTGGCAGGACAGATCGTTGATCTACCTGTGTCGGATGTTCGATCGGTTGCAGCGCGGAGAAGATTATGCAGAATCGGGCTGTGCAATACATATTGGAATTTTGGACTTTACATTGTTTGAGGAAGTACCGGAATTCTATGCGTGTTACAAGATGCTGAATGTAAAAAATCATCATGTTTTTAACGAAAAATTCGTATTGAACGTGCTTGACCTGAAGCGGATCGACCTTGCAACGGAGGAAGACAGACGTTACGAGATTGATAGTTGGGCTCGGATGTTCAAGGCGGGAACCTGGGAGGAACTACGCATGATAGCAGAGAAGAACAAATACATGAGTGAAGCCGCTATGGCGATGTATGAACTGAATGCGGACGAGATCATTCGGCAGCAATGCATGGCGCGCGAGGAATACAATCGTTATGAAAAGATGATGGCGCGCAAACTTGCAGAAGCGAATGAACAGTTTGCAGAAGCGAATGAGCAGCTTGCAGAAGCGCGTAAAGATGTTGAGGAAACTACGAGGCAACTTGAACAAGAACGTAGTAATTATGAGGCTGAAATAGCAAGGCTGCAGCTACTGATTGAACAACAGAAAAACTAATTAAGTATAACAGATGAGCAGATATATGATTGCTGACGAAAATGGCACAGATGTGATGCCCTGCATACGTTATCGTGTGCGGGGCATTTGACTAGGTGCAGAGGAAACTGGCCGAATTGGTATAGAATAGACAAGAAAGTGTAGGTAAAATAATGGAGATTTCAAAAGCAGATTGGAAGTTATTCCGGGAGAGAGTTCCTGAGTGAATCTGCCGCAGGGACGTTGTTGTTGCCACGGGGAGCGCCCTTTGCCACGGGAGAGGGTTAGGCTAATGAAGAGGTGAAGGGAATGGGATTATTCAAGAAAAAAGTCTTGGTGCAGACATATGATAAAGAAAACAAGAAACCAGTTATCAAATCAAGTATTTGTAATGGTGAACAGGTTGCTGGATTTAAGGATATCCGTACAGGGAAGATGGAAGAAATCATGTTGATAAAAAATGCAGTAGACCTTGAGACGTTCAAGGCCATGTATGGGATCACAGAAGAGATAACAAAGGAGTATTGATCCTGACACACAGGAGCACTGAATAGAGGATTATTTGGAGCAGAATAATAAAAGAACGGAGATATTACAAATGAATCAATCATACGCTAATTTTTTTCAGAGCATTATAGATCAGGACAGAGCGGCTGTGGTGATCTGCAATCTGGAGCATGAGATCATATACATGAATCCGGCAGCAGTGCTTAGTTATGAGAAGCGTGGAGGGGACAAACTGATTGGCAGAAACCTTTTGGATTGTCATAATCCGGAGTCCGTGAAACAGATCAAAAAGGTTGTAGAATGGTTTGCAGCAGATGAAAGTCACAACATGGTTTATACTTTTCACAATGAAAAGCAGAACAAGGATGTATATATGGTTGCGCTTCGGGAAAATGGACAGTTGATCGGTTATTATGAGAAGCATGAATATCGGAATGCCGAGACGATGAACACATACGATCTGTTTGCGTAGGGATTGAGATTAGTGATGTACTTAATATCTGCTTATTTTGACCAAAGAACAACGAAAACTTTTCAAAAATATATAGATCGCATTGCGCGGGAGACGGGAAACGCTTTTATGACACAAAACCATGTGCCGCCGCACATGACAATTTCTTCCATTGAGGCAAGAAATGTGGAAGTGCTGGTGCCGGCGATGGATGTCCTGCAGGGGAAAATTGCGTGTGGTCCGGTACAGTTTGTGTCTGTGGGCCAGCTGCTGCCCTATGTGTGTTATGCCACGCCGGTTTTCAATCGGTATTTACAGGAACTTTCTGCCGGGGTATATGCAGCAGTGCAGGATATCCCGGAAACTTCTGTCAGCAGATTTTATCAGCCGATGTCATGGCTTCCCCATGTGACACTTGGAAAAACGCTGGATCAGGAGCAGATGCGGATGGCATTTCGTGTGTTGCAGGAGTCTTTTTTCCCTTTTGAGGGGCGAGTCACAGAACTGGGTCTGGCGAAGGTAAATCCCCATGAGGATGTGGTAAGATTTGAAATGAAGGATGGAACCGCGTGTTGATTTTTGAGTTACCTTAAGCAGGAGGACGGATTCATGAAGTATGAAGAAATCCATAGTGCAAAATTCATAGACAGGCCAAACCGGTTTATAGCCCATGTGGAATTGGATGGGTGACTATTTTGATGAACTAAGTGAAATGTAAGAGGAATCAAAGGGAAAATGATAAACATCTATGGTACCATTGGACCTGCATGTGCAGATCCTGAAATATTAAGAGAAATGTTTCGTGAGGGAATGACGGGTATGAGATTAAATACATCTCATATTAGCGTCAAAGAGGCGGCGCCGCAGATTCGCATGATTCAGAAAGCCGCAGCTGCATGTGGAGTGGAAGCACAGATTTTGATCGATATGCAAGGCCCGGAACTGCGCATTGCAAAGATGGCGCAGCAGATGAATTTAGAAGAGGATCAGAGGATTTGTTTTCGGGAAGAAACGTGTGAAGGCGAAGGGATCCCACTTCCGAACATTGTCTTTGAAGCATTAAAGGCGGGGATCACGGTTCTTCTTGACGACGGTAAAATTCTGTTGGAACTGTTGGATGCTCACGAGGCGGTCGTTCGCAGGGGCGGTGTGTTATCCGGAGGAAAAAGCATCGCACTATCAGGCGTAGATTTGAATCCACCGGCAATGACGCGGCAGGATCGTGAAAATATCAAGGATGCAGTGAAATATGGTGTGACAGGTGTGATGCAGCCCTTTGTTCGAAGTGCCACAGATCTGAAGTTGGTGAAACAGTCCATGAGAGAAGCAGGCGGAAATGAGATTTCTCTGTTGGCTAAGATTGAGAATCTGTCAGGAGTGGAGAATCTGGAGCATTTTTTTGGATTGGCGGATGAGATCGTGATCGCACGCGGAGATCTGGGTAACGCCATGCCTTTGTGGGAACTTCCAAGAGCGCAAAAAGACATTTCAAGAAGATGCAGAGCAGCCGGTGTGCCTTTCATGGTTGTGACGCAGATGCTTGCCAGTATGGAACATCATGCGGTTTCTACACGTGCGGAGGTAAGTGATATTTACAATGCCATCTGTGATGGCGCTTCGTCGGTTATGGTAACAGGAGAGACGGCAGTGGGAGAATACCCGATTGAAGTGATTCGATATTTATCCAGAACGGTAAATAGTTTGAGCCGCAGAGATGCTTGATGATGTGTGAAAAACCGATGTATAGTCGTTGGATGCCTGCATTGCAATAGAAGATGTTGTTTTTTTTGGGAGAATAAGATAATATGATAACAGAGGCTATTTATGACAACTGGGTAACAATGATCTGGATTTCTACAAATTTATGAATGAGGCATGCAGACAGCGGAAAATGAAATCCCAGTGAACAAGATTTTTTATACAAAAGGGGAGGATTCTATTTTGAAAAAACAATTATTAGCGCTTATTTTATCGATGGCTGTTTCGGTAGCATTATTGACCGGTTGTGGAGGTTCTGCGCCGGCTTCTGATGAGGTAGCATCGGAAACTACGGATACGAGCGATCCTGCTGCGTCTGATACAGAGAGTGAGACGGATGAGCCCGTGCCTGCGCCGGACAACGATCCAACAGAAACCACGGAGGAGGAGAATCCTGCCGAGACGGAGGAGCCTTCTGACGATGCAAATACGGACCAGACGGAGCAAGCCGTGGATGGTTCAGAGACAAATGCAGATACTGCGTCTGATAAAGAAGAGACAGAGAAACCGGAGAAGCCGTCGAAACCGTCACAGACAGACAAACCAGCACAGACAGACAAGCCGGCGCAGACAGAAAAACCGTCACAGACAGAAAAACCGGACAAAACAGACAAACCGGAGAAGCCGTCGAAACCGGAAAACCCAGCAAAACCCAGCGAACCGGAGCAGACAGATAAGGAGGAACCGGCTGCAGATCAAGGAGATTTTGCATCTTCTTTATATCAGATCTTTGAAACAGAGATCGGAAAAACGTCTGATCTCGAACAGGTGGCTGCTA
Organism: uncultured bacterium; assembly: GCA_945871045.1. GTDB lineage: Bacteria > Bacillota > Clostridia > Lachnospirales > Lachnospiraceae > W0P33-017. Next base: position 1,291 of record CAMBUC010000135.1, on the reverse strand, counting down.
AAATCGTGGAAACAGGCAACTTTGGCGAAGTCATGATGGGCACTATGCCTGTGGAAGAGGGCTATCTGGCAGGTTTTGAGGTTGAGATCACGGGATTTCAGAAGGGCGTGAACTTTGGACCTATGATCGGAACCATTCCTTTCGTAGGATATATTTTTGAGACTGATACACCGGACGAGTTGGTCGCAACTTTAGAGAAAGAGCACAAACTCAACTGGAACATCTGTACATCGGCAGACCGCATGTTTGTACAGAAAAAGGGAAACTATGTATTCTTTGTCATGACACCGGATTCATTTGGGAATAACTAAACGATGAAAAACAAAAAATCTATCATGGCATTTGCCGCACTGCAGATATTGATCTTTCATTTATGGATCAATCTTTCAAGTAGTGAAATCGAAAATTTTATCAAGCAGATTTCTTACGTCGGTGTGGATATCTTCTTTTTCCTGTCGGGCTATTCCTTGTACCGCAGTGATACCGACAATTATAAGCAATTTATCGGAAACCGGTTCCGGAATGTGTACGGTAAATTTATCCTGTTTGCACTTCTCGCTGCATGGATCAACAAATGGGATGTGGGATATGTTCTGAAAGTGATTTCCGGAATCGATCTGATACAAAACGGCGGGAAAGCGTTTCTGTGGTTTTTGCCGGCGCTGATGCTGTTTTATTTGATCGTTCCGCTGTATAAAAAATTCGACGCAAAGAACCGAATGCTGGCGGTTTCAATCCTGGGAGTCGTGTGGATCACCGTTGCACTTTTGTTTACATACGTTGTAAAAACGGTTCCCATCGCGATCTGGTGGAATCGGATCCCGATATTTTTCATTGGCTATTATCTTGCGGGGTCTCAGATCATCGATAAGATCGCTGATCATAAAGCCGTCTGGCTTGCAGGGTTTGCGCTTATCCTTGCGGTAGATGTCTTACTGGTATACCGCTATGCGTATAAAGTAAAATTAAATCAGCCCATCGAGGATATGTTTTACATTCTTGTGATTCCGTTAGCCATCGGGATCGCTTATCTGGTCAGCCGGATCAAAGAGAACCGACTCATTCGGGCGATCGGGTCTTCTTCGCTGGAACTGTATGCGTTACAGATGATTTTTGGATACACCTGGGCAAACCGTATTTTAAGTATGACACAGAGCATTTTAATTACCAATATCGCAACGATGCTCCTTCTTATCACTGCCGCGATTATCATAGGGACGTTCCTTCTGTCTCGCTGAGCGCCCATTGCCACGGGGAGCGACCTTTGCCACGGGGAGCGACCTTTGCCACG
>CAMBUC010000134.1 GCA_945871045.1 uncultured bacterium | reverse complement strand
GCCATTTCATTGCGGGAAAGTTTTTCCAGTATTTCCCTTCTTCGCAAGGCGATCCGCCCGGTTCCCTCGCCCCCATCTGACGGAAGTCCGGCAAGAATCTGCTGGCACTGTTTCTTTTCTTTTTCCAAATATTGCAAAAGCACCGGATGCTTTGCAGCCAAAAGGCGATGTCCATAAGCATCCAGCACTTCTATCGTCAAACCACTTTTTTTTGAAAATGCCAAAACATCTGAAGTTTTTTTCGGAAGGACACGAAGGATCGGATAGAACTTTCCATCCTCCAAAACAAAATCCTCCTCATCAATGAGGTAATCCCGGTTGCGCAAGTATGCACGCACCCCGGGAAGTTCGGACTGGGGTTCTAAGATCAACTGATCCAGCAGGGAAACGGTCGCCTCTCCCCTTGTGAGGATATCCATGGTCAGATTGCCACCCATGCCGGCAATGATCACCGCATCCGCTTCACCGGGAGACAGTTTTTCCAGACCGTTTGACAACCGGGTCTGTATCAAATCCCCGAGAGCCTCCTGTTCAATATGTTCTTTCGCCCGCTGCAGCGGCCCTTCATTGATATCCATGGCGATCGCCCGCTGCATCCGCCCCTGTTTCACAAGAAAGATCGGCAGATACCCGTGATCGCAGCCCACGTCTGCCAGCACACAACCCTCCAGCACCTGATCTGCAATATGTGAAAGTCGTTCTGATAGATTCATATTACTCTAAATAATCCTTTAACTTTCTGCTGCGGCTGGGGTGACGCAGTTTGCGAAGTGCCTTTGCCTCGATCTGACGGATGCGCTCACGCGTAACATTGAACTCACGTCCAACTTCTTCCAATGTTCTCGCACGGCCATCTTCCAATCCAAAACGAAGAGTCAGTACTTTTTTCTCCCGCTCCGTCAAGGTACTGAGCACTTCTTCCAGCTGTTCTTTTAACAATGTAAATGCTGCGGCATCTGCGGGTACAGGAACATTATCATCCTGAATAAAATCTCCAAGATGAGAATCCTCCTCCTCGCCGATGGGCGTCTCCAGAGATACCGGCTCCTGAGAGATCTTTAAGATCTCACGCACGCGCTCTACCGGCATTTTCATCTCTTCAGCAATTTCCTCCGGACTGGGCTCACGTCCCAATTCCTGCAACAACTGTCTGGACACACGGATCAACTTATTGATCGTCTCAACCATATGAACAGGAATACGAATGGTTCGTGCCTGATCTGCAATGGCGCGGGTGATCGCCTGACGGATCCACCAGGTTGCATAGGTAGAGAACTTGTATCCTTTTCGATAATCAAACTTCTCCACCGCCTTGATCAGACCGAGATTTCCCTCCTGGATCAGGTCAAGGAATAACATTCCACGGCCTACATAACGCTTTGCGATGCTGACTACCAGTCGCAGGTTCGCCTCTGCCAGACGCTTCTTTGCCTCCATGTCGCCTAGTTCCATGCGCTTTGCAAGTTCGATCTCTTCCTCAGCCGATAACAGAGGAACTTTACCGATCTCTTTTAAGTACATACGCACAGGGTCTTCAATGCTGACACCATCAGGCACAGAAAGGTCGATCTGCTCTACCTCTACCTCATCCTCATCATCCAACAAGATATCGTCATCATCATCAGAAATACGAAGCACATCGATATTGTGTGCCTCTAAAAAATCAAGGATCTGCTCAAACTGCTCTGCACCCAGGTTCATATCCTTGAAATAGTCACTGATTTCCTGATACTCAAGCATATTTTTCTTTTTCTTGGCAGACTCTAAGAGATCATTCAGCCTCGTCAAAAACTGCTGCTTCGTACCTGCCGCCATCTCTGCCGCCTGCTTTTCATTTTTTGCTTTCGTAGTTTTCTTGTTTTCCATTTTGTTTCCATCCTCTCATGGTTAATATATATACTGTCCTGATTTAGGGAATTTTATGTGTATCAGCGTTTACTGGCCCTCGCTGCATCAATAAAACGCTGCATTTCCTCCAGGTTTGTGGTATCGATCTTATCTTTTTGTGCCCCCAGACTATCACGCTTCATACGTGCGATCACATCACGAAGCGCTTTTTCCTGTTCCTGCTGTGACTCCATTTCCGGAAGTCTTGCATGAAACAGTCCCGCCACCACACGCTGTTCCTCTTCGTCAGAAAAGGTGCTGATGATCTGTGCCGGATTGGCTGCACCGGACTCGTATTGCTCATACAACAGCATCGCTACCTTTCGGTACAATTCCTCCGTAAAATCCCCGGGCGTAATCTCATTCTTGACTTGCTTATAAAGTTCCGGCCGCTCCACCAGCCAGGTCAAAAGTAACTTCTGCGCCTGATGATTTCCGTCCTCACGCTTATTCTTATGGTTCATACCGGATTTCGGCTGCGTGTTCTCCTGACGGACCGGTTTTGCACCAAGTCCCTTTGCGCCCAGCGTATACACCAGTTTGCGAAGCTGCTCATAGGAGATATGATAATGCTCTGCTGTAGCAGTCATATAATTCTCCCGCTCCAACTCCTCCGTAAAACCGAGCAGCCTGCGTGCCACCTCATTATGAAACGCGGTTTTACTTTCCGGATCTCTCATATCATAGTTTTGTTCCAACACCCGAAGTTCAAAAAAGAAACTGTTTTCGGCCTCATCCACGCGCTTTTGATATTCCTCGGCCCCCAGCGCCTTGATAAACTCATCCGGATCTTTATAGGGCTCCATATGAACGACCTTGGCAGTCAGTCCTGCTTCTTTTAAGATAGGGATTGCGCGAAGCGCTGCCTTGATCCCTGCCCCGTCACTGTCAAAGGTAAGATAAACCTCCTTTGTGTAACGCTTGAGCAAACTGGCATGTCCCGTGGTGAAAGCGGTTCCAAGTGATGCTACCGCATTGTCAAAGCCTGCCTGATGCAATGCGATCACATCCATATAACCTTCACACAAAAGCATCTGCGGCTTTTTCGTAGACTTTGCAAGATTCAAGGCATATAAATTTCTGGACTTGTCAAAGATCAGTGTTTCCGGAGAGTTTAAGTACTTCGGTTCTCCTTCCCCCATCACGCGTCCGCCAAAACCTATGACCTTTCCCCGCACATCCATGATGGGAAACATCGCACGATTCCAAAATTTGTCATGGCCGCCCCGTTTCTCATCGAAGGTCACCAGACCGGATTCTTTCAGAAGTGCATCTTCATAGCCTTTGCTTTTTAAATAGCGATACAGATCATCACTGTATTTGTCTGAATAACCGAGTCCGAACTTCCGCATCGTCTCGTCAGACAGTTGTCTGTTTTTAAAATACTCGTATGCCTGCCTGCCGCGTTGGTTGCGAAGAAGTGCATAATAATATTTGGCAGCCTCCTTTTGAACTTCCAACAGCCGGCTGCGTTTGTCAGCCTGTTTTTTCGCCTCGGCAGACACCTCCTGTTTCGGAAGTTCCACACCTGCACGGTCAGCCAGTTCCTGCAATGCTTCCGGAAATGTTGCATTTTCATAGTTCATGAGAAAGGTCAGGACATTTCCGCCTGCACCACATCCAAAACAGTAATACATCTGTTTTGCCGCCGACACCGTAAAGGAGCCTGTCTTCTCATTATGAAAGGGACATAAGCCCACATAGTTGCTGCCGCGCTTATGCAGTTTTACATATTGCGAGATCACGTCCACGATATCAGACCGCGAACGTACCTCTTCAACTAAATCATCGGAATAAAAAGGCATTTTAATTCACCTGCCATGCCAATGGCACAAAATACTCATTAAATTTTGCAATTGCATACTGATCGGTCATGCCCGCGATATAATCACAGACAACACGATCCTGTTTTTCGCCCGCATCCAGCATGCGTAGAAACTGCTGCGGCATCACTTCCGGATATTCCATGTAATAAAAGAACAGTTTGCGAAGCAGTTCCTTTGCTTTTGCTTCCTCTTGTTTCGCCACAGAACCCCGGTAAAGATGATCAAACATAAACTGGCGCAGTCCACGCATCGCATGTTCTACGTCCGGGGACATACAGATATCATTTTTATCCATGCTGTTAATGATCATATTATGTACCAGCGTATCTAAGCGTTCTCTCGTAGAGTTCCCCAGGATCTCCCGGTATTCGATAGGAATATCTTCTTCCGAAAGGACTTTGCCACGGATGGCATCATCGATGTCATGATTGATATAAGCAATCTTATCCGAAAAACGGACAATCTTTCCTTCTAACGTATGAGGCATCAGACTGGTCTGATGATTGCGGATCCCGTCTCGGACTTCCCAAGTCAGATTTAATCCTTCCCCATCTTTTTCCAGACATTCCACGATCCGCACACTTTGTTCATTGTGGGCAAATCCACCCTCGCACAGTTCGTTCAATACATGCTCACCGGCATGACCAAAGGGTGTATGTCCCAGATCGTGACCAAGGGCGATGGCTTCCACCAGATCTTCATTCAGCCGAAGTGCCTTGGCGATCGTCCGGGCGTTTTGCGATACCTCCAGCGTATGTGATAAACGGGTACGATAATGGTCCCCTTTGGGAGTCAAAAAGACCTGTGTTTTGTTCTTTAAACGTCGAAATGCCTTGCTGTGCAGGATTCTGTCACGGTCTCTTTGAAAGACCGGGCGGATATCGCACTGTGGCTCTTCCCGGTCCCTGCCAATGGTATTTTCATCCAGCGTTGCATAGGGACTTAGCATGGTATGTTGACGGCGTTCCAGTTCTTCTCTAATTGTCATATACGCGCTGTTCCTTTCTTTTTTGATAAAAACACAAACAACAGCTCTACTACCTAGTATATATATTCCGTCTTTTTGACATTTTTCCTTTTTTGTTGAAAAATTTCTTGGAGTAATTCTTCCCACCATGTTAATAATACAAGAGATACATGCCCCGTGCTGCATCTTACATGCGAAAGCACGGAACATGCATCTCTTGTACCTTGACACTTTTACCTCATCCCTGACTACACCTGACGTGCGAAAGCACAGGGAACACGGCTCTTGTATTAATACTTGTAAATCTTATCAGCGACTACTTTCGCTACCTTGTAGATCGGACTCTCCATGCGCTTCTTTACATTCTTTAACTCCTCGCGGATATGGATCTGCTGCGGACAATGTTTCTCGCATTTACCGCATCCTACACATTTGGATGCGATCGTCTTATCCTGACGAAGGGTGGTACACATAAAGTATGCCATCATACCGCCAAACCAACTATCGGTGTAACTGCGGTTGTATGCCTGAAAACAGGTAGGGATATCCACTCCCTGCGGGCAGGGCATGCAGTAACCGCATCCCGTGCATCCCACCTTTACGCTCTTATTGATCGCGGCTTTCACACGTTCAAACACCTGAAGATCGGCTTCTGACATCTCATGAGCCTGTGCTTCTGATGCGATCCGGCAGTTCTCCTCTACCTGAGCCACATCGTTCATTCCGGAGAGAATGACATTTACCTGCTCATGATTCCAGATCCAGCGAAGTCCCCATTCTGCCGGTGTACGCTCCTTGTTTGCTGCGGCAAATTCCTTTCTGGCTGCTTCCGGCAACTGATTGACTAGTCTGCCTCCACGCAAAGGCTCCATAATGATCACGGGGATCCCTTTTTCATGTGCATAATTCAAACCGTCAATACCTGCCTGGGTATACTCATCCATATAGTTATACTGAATTTGGCAGAAATCCCAATCATAGGAATCGATCAGTTCCTTGAACTTTGCAGTTCCGCCATGAAAGGAAAAACCGATGTTTCTGATGGCACCGGATTCTTTCTTTTTTTGGATCCAATCCTGAATGCCCAGTTCCGTCAAGCGCTGCCAGGTAGCAGGATCGTTTAACATGTGCATCAGATAATAGTCAATATAATCTGTCTGTAAGCGCTCTAACTCCTCCGCAAAATAACGCTCCATGTCCTCGATCTTCTTTATATAGTAATGGGGCAGTTTCGTTGCGATCTTGATCTTGTCCCGACATCCATATTTTTTCAAAAACTTGCCAAGGCATACTTCACTGCCAGTATAGGCATATGCGGTATCAAAATAGTTCACTCCTTTTTCTACTGCCAGCGCCATTTCTCTCTCTGCTTTTTCCTGATCGATCACTGTGCCCTTTTTGGTATAGCG
>CAMBUC010000133.1 GCA_945871045.1 uncultured bacterium | reverse complement strand
ACATGTGCTCGCATGACCCAAAGATGTAACGCAAATAGTTTCGCAATTGCCTAGATATCTCAAGTATACATGATTAATAGAAAAAAATGTACCCTCCCACATCATTTTGTGGTATCATTTTTGCATATACAAGGAGGAACTACAGCATGAAATTATTTGTGATCGGATGCGGACGATGGGGAACTTTCATCGCTTGGTATTTAAATCATATCGGACATGAGGTGACACTCTACGGAAGAGAAGGCTCAAAAAATATGGAGCGGCTCATGAGAGAGCGAAAAAATGAATATATTGAACTGCCGGATTCCCTGCATTTGACGTATGATCTTTCCGGTGCAGAATCAGCGGACATCATCGTGATATCAATCGGTGCCCAAAATCTGCAGTCTCTTTGTGATACGCTGCAGTCCTATGATTTGAAATACAAGACATTTGTACTTTGCATGAAGGGTATTGAGATCAGCACCGGAAGACGGCTGACGCAGATTGTGGAAGATAACGTGGATGCGTCCAACCGGATCGCTGTTTGGCTGGGACCCGGTCATGTGGAGGAATTCTATCGTGGAATCCCGAATTGTATGGTCATTGACAGCAGCCATCATGCCACCAAACAGATGCTGGTGGAACAGTTTTCCAGCGAATTGATCCGTTTTTATTATGGCTCGGATCTGATCGGAAATGAGATCGGCGGGGCAGCCAAAAATGTCATCGGAATTGCCGCGGGCATGTTGGACGGAATGGGCCGCACATCGTTAAAGGGGCCTTTGATGGCCCGGGGACCCCGGGAGATCGCGAGGCTGATCAAGGCCATGGGAGGAAATGAACTGTCAGCCTATGGTCTTTGCCATTTGGGAGATTACGAGGCCACACTTTTTTCTGCCCACAGCCATAACCGGATGTTCGGTGAGCGTTTCATTAAAAAGGAAGGTTATGACAAACTGGCAGAGGGCTACTATACGGTAAAAGCGTTAGTTGCGCTTGGTAAAAAGTACCAGGTGGATCTGCCGATCTGCGAGGCAGTCTATGGGATGCTTTATGAAGGCATTTTGCCGGAAGCAGCATTGGAAGAACTGTTTTCCCGCAGCCTAAAGAGCGAATTTGTATAAATGGCGGGTTTGCGGTAGTATCTGAGATGCGGATATGCTATAATGAGGGCACGCAAGGCAGAAAATGCCTATGTCAAAAGGAAAAGGAGAAGTATTTATGGAACAGGAAATTGTATGGAAAGATCGGAAACGTGTCTGGTGCGGTTTGCCCTGGACGTTTACAAAGTATGAATTAAGCAAACAGAAACTGACCATCAAGACCGGATTTTTTACCCAGAATCAGGATGAGGTACGTTTGTACCGGATTCTGGATCTGTCCTTAAAACGCAGTCTTTTGCAGCGTATGTTTGGTCTTGGCACGATCAATTGCCATTCTGTGGATAAGACAATGAAAAACTTTGAGATCAAGAATATCAAAGATTCCGAGCATGTGAAAAACAAATTGTCGGATCTGATCGAAGAGGCCAGAAGAGAAAACCGCGTTTCTTCCAGAGAATTTATGTCAGAAATAGATGACGATGAGGAAGATGAGGATCTGGATTCATAAAAATAGTTTTTTTTCTTAGGATTTTGCCAAAAATAGGCGTCTTTCCTTGACAAAATGGGAGAATTCCTTTATGTTTTTAACGAAGTAAAGCAATAACAAGGTAAAGGAGTGCGTTATGATTGACAAAATTGCGGAGATCAATGGTCTCATAAACAACATCGTGTGGGGTGTGCCTGCACTGACACTTTTGATCGGTACCGGAATCATTATGACGGTGCTGACAAAGTTCTTCCAATTTACACACTTTGGACACACGATCAAAGAAACGATTGGCGGATTGTTCCGCAAAAAGGACATTTTAAACAATCAGGATGAGAATTCCATCTCACAGTTTCAGGCGCTTTGTACGGCGCTTTCCGCAACGATCGGTACCGGAAATATTGCCGGTATCGCCTACGCCATCACAATGGGTGGAACCGGTGCTGTTTTCTGGATGTGGCTGGCAGCCATTGTTGGTATGATGACAAACTATTCCGAGAATGTTCTTGGAATCTTTTTCCGTCGGAGAAATGAGAAGGGTGAATGGTCCGGTGGTGCGATGTACTATCTGCGCGACGGACTTGGAAGCAAAAAAGGCTGCAAACAGATCGGTAAGATCTTAGCAGTTCTGTTCTCTGTATTTGCCGTATTTGCATCTTTCGGTATCGGAAATATGGGACAGGTAACTTCTATTCGTGAGTCCGTGTTACATGCCTTCGGATTTGAAGTTGACTTCAAGGCCGGTGGTCTGGTGATCGGACTTATCGTAGCAGTTGTGGCAGCCCTTGTGATCATTGGCGGACTGACACGTATTGCCAAGGCAAATGAAAGGATCGTTCCCTTTATGGCGATCTTCTACATATTAGGAAGTCTTGCCATCGTGGTGATGAATTACAAGATGATCATTCCTGCGTTTGCTTCGATTTTTACACACGCGTTCAGTTTAGAGGCAGCAGCCGGCGGTGTTGGCGGTGCCGTGATCAAGCAGGCCATCACATGGGGATTCAAGCGTGGTGTATTTTCCAACGAGGCTGGACTCGGTTCTTCCGTAATGGTGCATTCCGCATCCAACGTAAAAGAGCCTGTTACGCAGGGTCTTTGGGGAATTTTTGAGGTATTCTTTGATACGATCATCGTGTGTACGCTGACAGCACTTGTGATCCTGACCACCGGAATCGTAGATCTTGAGACCGGCGCATCCATCAGCGGTGCGACAAAGCTTGGTCTTGCAACGGAAGCATTTACAAAGAGTTTCGGCGCCTTTGGTGGTCTGTTTATTGCGATCGCCATTACATTGTTCGCGTTTTCTACCGTTTTAGGATGGAGTTATTACGGAACGAAGGCATGGGAGTTCTTGTTTGGAACGAAGGCTACGATCATCTATAAAGTGATCTTTATCGTGATCATCGTGGCAGGTTCTGCACTGGATGCATCCCTTGTCATCGATCTGTCGGATACCTTTAATGGTCTGATGGCAATTCCCAACTTGATCGGTGTTCTCACTTTATCGGGAACGGTCATGGCGATCACAAACAATTACGCAAAACGTGTGTTCAAGGGAGACAAATCCGTAAAACCGATGTTGTCCTTCTTTGCAGATATCCAGCGTGAGCAGGAAGCACGTTTAAAGGATGAAGATTAAATTGGAAAAAATAAAGAAGGCGCAAGTGTAAGTACTTGCGCCTTTTCCTTGCTTTTCCCACAGCAGCATGATAAAATCAAACGTGGCAAACCGTTTTGAAAGGAGAAAACAGATATGGCGGATGTTAGAGTCATTGAAGTAAAACGCAGCATTTTTGAAGATAATGATGCGGATGCAAATAGATTGCGCGAGGAATTGAAACAGGAGAAGACGTTTCTCCTGAATCTGATGTCCTCGCCGGGAGCAGGCAAAACAACGACCTTAAAGCGTACCATCGCAGAATTAAAGAATGAGATGAAAATCGGTATCATGGAAGCAGATATTGATTCCGATGTGGATGCCCGGGCGATCCTTGAGACCGGGGCACGTACGATCCAGATCCATACAGGTGGAATGTGCCATCTGGATGCAGACATGACACGTCAGGGAATCAGGGAATTTGGTACCTCTGATCTGGATCTGGTAGTATTGGAAAATGTCGGTAATCTTGTTTGCCCGGCGGAATTTGATACCGGAAGCACGAAGAATGCCATGATCCTTTCTGTACCGGAAGGGGATGACAAGCCGTTAAAATACCCGCTCATGTTTACGATCTGTGATGTGGTTCTGATCAATAAATGTGACACGCTTTGTGTATTTGATGATTTTGACAAGGAAGCAGTTGTGGAGCGCATCCATAAATTGAATCCGAAGGCAGAGGTGATCTTTGTATCGGCAAAGACCGGAGAGGGATTTGATGCATGGGTTGACTGGCTGCGGAAAGAAGTGACAGAGTATCAGCAGGGTTTGGCATAAGCATAGGAGGATGGAGAAAATGGCAAAGATTATTTTAACAGGAGACCGCCCCACCGGACGTCTTCATGTAGGACATTATGTAGGATCTCTGCGGCGCAGAGTAGAGTTACAGAACTCCGGGGAGTTTGATAAGATCTATATTATGATCGCAGATGCACAGGCGCTTACGGATAATGCAGACAATCCGGAAAAGGTGCGCCAGAATATCGTTGAGGTGGCATTGGATTACCTTTCCTGCGGACTGGATCCGGAGAAATCCACCATGTTCATTCAGTCGATGATCCCGGAATTGACGGAACTTAGTTTTTATTATATGAATCTTGTGACGGTGGCCCGTCTTCAGAGAAACCCCACCGTGAAAGCAGAGATTCAGATGCGTAATTTTGAGGCAAGCATTCCGGTAGGATTTTTTACCTATCCCATCAGCCAGGCAGCAGATATCACAGCCTTTCAGGCAACCACTGTTCCGGTTGGCGAGGATCAGATGCCGATGTTAGAGCAGTGCCGTGAGATCGTACACAAATTTAACAGCGTATACGGCGAGACATTGACGATGCCTCAGATCATGCTTCCCGATAATCAGGCATGTATGCGTCTGCCCGGTATTGATGGCAAGGCAAAGATGAGTAAGTCTTTGAACAACTGTATTTATCTTTCCGACACAGAGGAAGAGGTTCGTACGAAGGTGATGTCGATGTTTACCGATCCGAATCATCTGAAAGTATCCGATCCCGGAAAGGTAGAGGGCAATCCGGTATTCATTTATCTGGAAGCATTCTCACGCCCGGAGCATTTCGCAGAATTCCTTCCGGAGTACGCAGGCATCGAGGAACTGGAGGAACACTATAAGCGCGGTGGACTCGGCGATGTCAAAGTAAAGAAATTTTTAAACAACGTGATGCAGTCTGAACTGGCGCCCATCCGTGAGCGCAGAGCACAGTGGGAGAAGGATATTCCTGCTGTATATGAGATCTTAAAGAAGGGATCGGAAGAGGCAGAAAAAGTTGCAGCAGAGACACTGGCAAAAGTTCGTGCTGCGATGAAGATCAACTACTTTGATGACGCGGCACTCATCAAAGAGCAGATGGAAAAATACGGGAAATAAAAAAATGGTGTTTTCACGCTTTCGCATGTCAGATGCAGCGTGAAAATACCATTTTTTGAATGCAATAGGTTTTATTTGGTTCCGAAGATTCGGTCGCCCGCATCACCAAGTCCGGGGCAGATATAAGCGTGATCGTTCAGACAGCGATCCAGATGTCCCACATAGATCTGGATATCGGGGTGATCGTTGTGCAGACGTTGTAATCCTTCCGGTGCAGCAATGATAGACATGAATTTGATATGCTGTCCGCCGTGCTGCTTGATCATGGAAACCGCATCAGAACCGGAGCCGCCGGTTGCAAGCATCGGATCAACGACAACGATCGTACGCTGGTCGATGGGCTCAGGCAATTTGCAGTAGTATTCGTGAGGCTCGTGGGTCTCGGGGTCGCGATACAGTCCGATGTGTCCGACTTTTGCGCTGGGAACCAATGCTAAGATTCCGTTTACCATACCAAGTCCGGCACGAAGGATCGGAACAATGGCCAGTTTTTTGCCGGCGATCATAGGTGTCATGCAGGTTTCGATAGGTGTTTTGATCTCTACATCTTCTGTCGGAAGATCACGAAGCGCCTCATAACCCATCAGCATGGCGATCTCTTCTACCAGTTTGCGGAACTCGTTTGTTCCGGTTTGCTCATCTCTCAGCATAGAGATTTTGTGCTGCAGCAGGGGATGGTCAAAAAATGTTACGTTTTCTATATGTTCCATGTAAAAATACCTCCTAAAATTTTTTCTATCAACAGTTTATCACATTTTACAGATAATGCCAGCATATTTGTAATTTCCGTGTAAATACTATTTGTGTAGCAAAACATGCTGCTTCTTCGAAAGTTGGACAGCAGAAGAAACAATCAGGAGGAAATAAACATGGCAAAGAATTATTCCAATGAGTCAAACTGCATGAATGCATATGACTCCACAAACACCACAAACACAACCAATACAAAGAATGCAACAAACACAAAAAATGCAACAAACAGCAAGAATGCAACAGACAGCAAGAATGC
>CAMBUC010000132.1 GCA_945871045.1 uncultured bacterium | reverse complement strand
GGAAAGTTCTGTCCGGAGTGTGGCGCACCAAAACCGGCGGCCGAAGGCTGGACCTGTTCCTGCGGCAGTGTCAACAAAGGCAAATTCTGTTCAAACTGCGGAGCAAAGAAGCCGGAAGGAGCACCTCTTTACCGCTGCGACAAGTGTGGATGGGAGCCGGAAGACCCGCATCATCCGCCGAAGTTCTGCCCGGAGTGCGGAGACATTTTTGACGATAACGACATAAGATAAGGAGGAGGATCGTATGGCTGGACTCCAGGAATATAAATGCCCGTGCTGTGGCGGTGCCATCGAATTTAACAGCAAGGCGCAGAAAATGAAATGTCCGTATTGTGATACGGAATTTGAAATGGAAACCTTGGCATCCTATGATGATGTGTTAAAAAGTGAGCCTCAGGATGACATGACGTGGAACAGCGAGGCAGGAACCCAGTGGAAAGATGGTGAGGAACAGGGACTTCGTTCCTATGTATGTAATTCCTGCGGTGGAGAGATCGTAGGTGATGAGACCACAGGCGCAACGTCCTGTCCGTTCTGTGGCAATCCCGTGGTTATGACCGGACAGTTTTCGGGCAGTTTAAAACCGGATTATGTCATTCCTTTTAAAATTGACAAAAAAGCAGCAATCGAAGCATTGAAACAGCATTACTGTGGAAAGAAACTGCTTCCGAAGATCTTTAAGGATCAGAATCATATTGATGAAGTGAAAGGAATCTATGTTCCTTTCTGGCTGTTCAATGCAGATGCAGATGCAAACATCCGATATAAAGCAAGTAAAATCCGCGTGTGGAGCGATCCCAACTATGATTATACAGAAACCACTTATTATGCTGTCAGCCGTGGCGGACAGCTCACCTTCGAGCAGGTTCCCGTAGACGGCTCTACCAAGATGCCGGATGATCTGATGGAATCCATCGAGCCTTTTGATTTTTCAGAAGCAGTGGATTTCCAGACAGCATATCTTGCCGGATATTTTGCGGATAAATATGATGTAAGTTCGGAGCAGAGCGTGGAACATGCGAACGACCGTATCAGAAAGAGCACGGAAAATGCCTTCCGTTCGACTGTTACAGGATACTCATCAGTTGTTCCGGAATCAACGAGTATTGCTTTGAAAAACGCAAAAGCACATTATGCCTTATATCCGGTGTGGCTTTTGACCACCAGTTGGAACGGGGAAAAATATATGTTTGCCATGAACGGACAGACCGGAAAGTTTGTTGGTGATCTGCCGTTAGACAAAGGTTTATATAAGAAGTGGTTGTTTGGTCTTACCGGAATCATTGGGGCAGTGGTCTTTGCACTGATCTCATTGATGTGGGTGATCTAAGGAGGTACAGAAAATGAAAAAACGATTATTTGGATTATTATGTACGATCATACTTTGTCTGAGTCTTTCTGTGCCTGTTTTTGCAGAGGGTGAAATGCCGCTGCTTGTGGACAATGCGGATCTGCTTGACGAGGATGAGGAGAGCGAACTTCTGGCAAAACTGCAGGAGATCAGTGCCGACAAGCAGATGGATGTGGTGGTTGTCACGGAAAATGAGATCGGTGGCGCAACACCGATGGAATATGCGGATGACTTTTATGATTATAACGGTTATGCAGATGACGGCGTGTTGCTGTTAGTCAGTATGGCAGAAAGAGATTGGTATATCTCCACAAAGGGTTATGGCATCACGGCGTTTACGGATGCCGGCATCCAGTACATAGGTGAGGAGATCATTTCGGATCTGGGCGATGGGTATTATGCAGATGCATTCCAGGCATATGCAGACCTCTGTGCAGATTTCATCGATCAGGCGCGGACCGGTGCACCCTATGATGTAGATCATCTTCCGGAGCCACCCTACAGTTTTTTTGGAACGTTAGTGATCGCGCTGGTGGTCGGATTTATTATTTCGCTGATCGCCACCGGAATTATGAGATTGCAGTTGAAGTCCGTATTCTCAAGGTCAGAGGCAGCAGAGTACGTGAAAAAGGGAAGCATGAAGGTTACCCGCTCAAGTGATCTGTTCCTGTATAGGCATATAGACAGACGTGCAAGACCGAAGGAGTCAAGTTCAGGTTCAAGTTCCGGTGGCTCCAGCACACATGTATCTTCTTCCGGTTCCACCCACGGCGGAGGCGGCGGAAAGTTCTAAACATGTATTTCAAGAATAGCATTCAGCTGTAGGGTTGAATGCTATTTCTTTTCGGGAGATTTCTGTTGGTTTGTCAGTTGAAACGGAACAGATTTGATGATATACTGAATAAGCAAATCTGTGATTTTTTGTATATGAACGTATTGATAAACAACTGAACATAAGGAGGATTTTAAAAGTGGAAGCATACAAGAAAGAATTTATTGATTTTATGGTAGATTGTCAGGTATTAAAGTTTGGAGATTTCACATTAAAGAGCGGACGGAAGTCTCCATTTTTTATGAATGCAGGTGCTTATGTGACCGGTTCGCAGTTGATGAAACTGGGTGAGTATTATGCAAAAGCCATCCATGAGAATTATGGTGATGATTTCGATGTGTTGTTTGGACCTGCCTATAAGGGTATTCCGATCAGCGTCGTAACGGCAGTTGCGTACAGCAATTTATATGGAAGAGAGATCCGTTACTGCTCAGACCGTAAAGAAGAAAAAGATCACGGTGCAGATAAGGGAAGTTTCCTTGGAAGCAGTTTAAAGGATGGAGACAGAGTCATCATGATTGAGGACGTTACTACTTCTGGAAAGTCCATGGAAGAGACCGTACCGAAGGTAAAAGGTGCTGCAGATGTAGAGATCCTGGGATTGATGGTATCTTTGAACCGTATGGAAGTTGGTCTGGGCGGAGAAAAGAGCGCGTTGGATGAGATCAAAGAGAAATACGGATTTGAGGCCCGCGCGATCGTTTCTATGGCAGAGGTTGTAGAGGCGCTCTATAATCAGCCGGTGAATGGAAAAGTGCTGATCGATGATGAATTAAAAGCACGAATTGATGAATACTATAAGCAGTACGGAGTAAAGGAAGTATAAGTATTCATGAAGATCCGGCGGGAACATAAGGGAATTTATGCGATAGGCTGGTGCATGTTTATCATGTATCTGCTGTTACTTGCTTATTTTTTGTTTTTTGCGGAAGCCACCGGACGAACTTTTTCAGAGCGGACGTACCAATATAACCTGATCCCGCTACACGAGATCCGTCGTTTTTGGATCTATCGCAGACAACTTGGTTTTATGGCGGTAACTCTTAATTTGGTCGGAAATGTTTTTGCATTTGTGCCCTTTGGAATTTTTTTACCTTTTTTGATCCGAAGAGTTCGGGTATTTGGGAAAACTCTGCTTCTCGGATTTCAGTTCTCGCTGTTGGTGGAGATCGTGCAGTTGTTTAGCAAGGTCGGGAGTTTTGATGTGGACGATATTTTGTTAAACACGCTGGGCGTGATTATCGGATATTTTTGTTTTTCGTATATCCGGTTTGTGCATAGGCATAAAACAAGTAAAAGGTGAATGATGAGACGAAAGAATAAAAACGTACAGTTTACGAATAAAGGCTGTTCAAAGAGGGGAATCCTATCCCTCGTCCTGTCGATGCTAGGAATGGGGTGGCTGATTTATGCAGTCAGTCAGACGATTGCCCTGGGAGATCAGGCAGGAAATATTCTGGGCGGTGTGGGGGTGATCGCCCTGCTTTTGCAGGTGGAAGCGCTGATTTTTGCAGTACGTTCCCTGCATGAAGAGGATGCATTCAAAGGAATTCCAAAGGCGGCAACGGTGGTTGCCGCCCTGATGCTTTTATTATGGGGAGCGATTTACGGGCTTGGAATTTATTTTTCATTTGCATAATATATTAGGAAGGAAACAGGAACATGAGTTATCGTGACGAGTATCGTGAGGCGAACGAGGAGGTTCGTGAGCGCTATGAACTGGTGATGGATCGGATCTTAGAACTTCGCAGCGAACATAACGTAGAGGAAAAATATTGGTCATATTTTCGAAGACTTGCCGATATTTTTATGATGGTAGATGAGACATTAAAAAAGGAAGAAAAAGGCGCATTGGATAACCGGGATCTGTCCGAATGTGAGGAGATGAGCTGGCAGTTCTATTACGAATTGCTGGAGGGCAATTATGACCGCTGTTATGCGAATCCGACTGTTGCAGTAGAGCTTTTGGGCGAAGAATTTGGCCAGACGCTCTGTTTTTTGTATACGGAACTTCGCGCTGCGATTCCCTATGCCTTTGAGGGAAGAAAGAGGGATATCACGATCCTGTGTGAATTGTTCGTACAGATCTATAATTGCTTTGAGTCAAAAGAGGGTGTGGATAAAAAGGAAGTAGAGCAGATCATTTACTGGTTTTTCCATGATTACAGCGAACTGTTTGTGGAGCAGAGTGTGCGGGAGATGTTAGATCCATCCCTTGATTTTTTCACAAAGATCGTCATGGAATCGGATCTCACGGATCTGAGTTACCTGTACCGCTACGGTGAATATATCAGCAGCAGTGAACTGATGGTAGCATCGTATCTGAATTCCCTTTCCGAGGAGGAGATCCAGGCGATGGCGGATACTTATACGGAAGGCTATCGGATCGGTTTTGAAGTGACCGGCAAAGATCTGTCAAAAAAGAAGACGGTTGACGTTCGTTATCCCATCGGTTTTGAGCGAATGGTACGGGCTGCCATCAAAAACTTTGAAAAGATGGGACTGAAACCTGTGATTTACAGGGACAGCATCAATTCCATGGGCAATCGGGGAAATGGCAAAAAGGGATGCTTTGTGAAATCTGTGAACCGTCAGTTTGAATATGACCATAAGTCCGACCGGGCGTTTTATATGGACAAGGCGTTTGTAGAGCGGCGTCTGGAAGTACTTCGTACTTCTTATGAAAAATACAAGGATCTTGCGGCTGTCTATGCCGGCCCGGCAGTGATCGAAACCTTTGGAGAGACTCCTTTTGCACCGGTCAATAAGGCCGCTTCTCTCAATTATTCAGAGAAGCAGCAGGAATTAAACGTCTACAATGCAAATGCCAGTGCGCAGGTGATGAATCAATATATCAAAGGTGAGGAACGGAGTTTTACGATCATCGCTTATCCGATCCCTGCCATCGGCAGAAATTTTAAGGAGATATTTGCCCGTACCGTAGAGATCAATACGTTAGATTATGTGCTGTACCGTGATATGCAGCAGAAGATCATTGATGTGCTGGATCTGTCGGATCATGTGCATATCAAGGGAAAAGGGAAAAATCATACGGATCTGACCGTAAAGATCCATCCTCTGGCAGATCCTGCCAAAGAGACAGCCTTTGAAAACTGTGTGGCAGATGTAAATATCCCGGTAGGTGAAGTGTTCACATCGCCTGTTTTAGAGGGCACAGACGGCGTACTGCATGTGACCAAGGTATTTTTAAATGAACTCGGTTATGAGAATCTGTCACTCACATTTGAAGACGGCAGGATTAAAGAATACAGCTGCAGTAATTTTGCAAGTGCAGAAGAAAATCAGAAATATATCCATGAGAATCTGCTCAAGCATCACGACACACTGCCGATGGGAGAGTTTGCGATCGGTACAAACACAACTGCCTATCGTATGGCACGCGATTTTGATATCGCTGACAAACTGCCGATCCTTATCGCAGAAAAAACCGGTCCCCACTTTGCAGTAGGTGATACCTGCTATTCCCACGCAGAGGATACACCGGTATATAATCCCGATGGAAAAGAGATCATCGCAAGAGATAATTCCGTTTCACTGCTTCGTAAAGAAGACTCGTCAAAGGCATATCTGAATTGCCATACGGATATTACGATCCTGTATGATGAACTGGATTCCATCATAGCAGTGGAGGCGGATGGCACCGAGCATCCCATCATTTTAGACGGACGGTTTGTGGTGCCGGGAACGGAGGAATTGAATCGGTGGTTGGAGTAAGAGAAAAAAATAGTAAAAAGCACTTTCGCATGAAAACAGTCTATGTTAGAATGGTAGCGACTGCGGATAGGAAGTGCAGTTTTTAAGATAGCATACATTGTAATTTAGGAGAATAGGTGATTGCGAAACTTATTCATAACGTGAATAGGGAATGCGAGACACAATGTATCAGGCAGGTACTTTGGAGCGGCTGGTACTTAGTGACCGTATTTTGGTCACTTATGT
>CAMBUC010000131.1 GCA_945871045.1 uncultured bacterium | reverse complement strand
TAGGTATCTTCTCCCGGCATGAAGAAGCGTTCGATCGTATGCATCGCAATATCTACCGTACCGCATGCTGTCTGGTAATCATTGACTGTATATGTCAACTCCGGATTTTCAATCGCAAAATCCATCCGATTCATCGGTGAACCATAACCCCTTTTATCGCCGTGGTCGGTGTCGGTGATCACACAGGAATTAGACATTTCCGATCCTGCTGCCGACAATGTCAAAATACATCCCTTTTTCAAAGTCGCTTTCGGAGATGCCTTACCAAGGGAAAAATCCCAAACATCCACCTCCGGGTTGGCAACGCCGTTTGCGATATCCTTCGCAGAATCCATAACGGAACCACCGCCCACTGCCAGAACAAAATCCACACCCTCTGCTTTGCACAGTTCAATTCCTTTTCGAACAAGGGACAGTTCCGGATTTGCAACCACGCCGCCAAGTTCTACATAGGAGATTTGCTCCTCCTCCAGCGCCTTTTTCACACGATCTAAAAGACCGCTCTCCTTTGCAGATCGTCCGCCGTAATGAAGCAATACTTTATGTACATCATACCCTTTGATGATCCGGCCAACTTCCAGTTCCTGATCTTTACCAAAATACACTTTCGTAGGAGTCTCATAAATAAAATTTTCCATTTTTTCTGCCTTTCTATCAAATCAATGTCTGTGACCTCTGACATGCTTATTCATGTCCGTTCAATACCTACTCTAGAACATACTTCCTTACCCGTCAAGAAAATTTCTCCGGTATTGAGAAGGTTTTACTCCCTCTGACTTTTTAAAGGCTTTCGTAAACACTCTATAATCAGCGTAACCGGAAACGATCACAAAGGCCATATCCGGATATTTGATCCTGCTCATCTGGATGACCTTCAGACCATTCATGATCGGAATATTGATATCCATAATGACCAGATCCGGCAGCAGCGCATCAATCTGGTTCAATGCCTCCATGCCGTCTGCTGCCTCTCCTACCACCTCACAGTCATGGGCCTCCCAATCAAACAGTTTTTTAAAACCCTCTCTTATGACGATTTCATCATCGACTAATAATACTCGTAACCTTTTCATGAACAATCTCCCAATAACAAATGTGCCGTCAAACCTCCCTCGGCATTTTCTGTATACCAGAGTCCATATTTTTTTCCACACAACAGTTTGATCCGCTTTTGCACATTGATCACGCCGATGCTGTTTCCTTCCAGTTTTGTCACACGGTCATAGTGAAGCAGCATCTCTTCCATCTGTTCTTTTTTCCCGTCTGCAAATCCAGTCCCATTATCTTTCACACAGATTTCCATGCCCTGATCTGTTCTGTGGGCAGAAATATGAATGTTTCCCTCATAACCTCTGTTTTTCAAACCATACAATAAACTATTCTCCACGATCGGCTGAAGAATAAAATTCGGCACCGGATATTCTAGCAATTCATCACCCACATCATAGGTAACTTCCAGTTTTGGATAGCGATAACAGATCCGTTCCAAATATGCCATGATCATATCCATTTCTTCTTCCAATGTCATAAGGGTCATTCCCATTCCGCTGATCAGCCATGTGGGATTGAACCCCTGCAGCACGCATACGATAAACTCGATTGCCATGGCAATTCCTATGGCAAAACGTTTTTGGGGATGTATCTGTTTCCAGTTGGACAATAACAGTCCCGCACACAGCAACAGGTAAAATACAACACTGGCATAACTGACCACACAATAATTCTCGGCAGAATAATTTCCGTTGGGCGTCTGTATGTACTCAATGCCCAAAACAAACACACCGATCTCTGCGACTACAAGAAATACTCTTGCCGCCAGATCAAGACTTCTTGCTTTTCCGGTCTCCTCTTCTACCAGAATCGCAATATACTGGTAAAACAGATAGACGACAAACACCATGGAACCGATAAATAACCGATGCAGGATCGCATTTAACAGAGCCGGAACCGTATCCAGATGATTGACCGTGTATACGGTTGCGGCATCAAAGATCAGATTCACGATCAATGCCACCAAAAGCACCGAAAAGGTCCGATGCAATAACGTGTGCTTGCGTTCGGCCCCAAAATAAATATAAGCGATAAATGCGAGCACTAAGATCAATGCAATTTCCATTCTGATCATAACAATTTTCTTCTCCCTCTGTATATACTACATGATCCATTCAGTCTATCTATGCTACCGCATTTGAATTAATACAATCAATAATCTTCCTAATTCCCATCCATACGGCCTGATCTGTAAATATTTCCACAACACTGCCTTGATCTGTGAAGGGTGACTCCTGTAATACAGAAAGATCTTTCATCATACCATTGTGCACAATATATTCTATGATCTGGTTCACAAAATAAATCTGCCTGCTGTCAAGTTTTGTATTCGTCAAGTATTCAGCAAAGGCTTCCTTTGCAGCATTCATATCCAACCCAATAATTTCACGCACGAACTCACCCAATGGCTTTGTCCCATATTCATTTTCATAATCCTGCTTTGTTCCAACTTCTTTCCAAAGGATTTCTTCAAGAGCAGAAACATCCTCAAATGTCAATGGCTGATTCATTCTCAATTTCGCGATAACAATATGATCCTGATGCTGACGAATATAATACTCGGCTTTCGCTTTGTAATTCTTTAACTCATCGTTTTCAAGATCTAACTCATTCCATTCTGTCGACAGCAAATCATCCTCAAAGTTTGTGTCATAACGTAACTTTTGTTTTGGAATATACTTCACCAAATCACGAAGTTTTTCTCTCATTTCTTCAAATTCATCAATTCCCGCATGATCAAGATAGTCTGTATGAAGAATCCTGTTGATCAAATCAGACTGCGCCTGTATCTCCGGAATATTTGCTACACTTGCTATTCCGGAAACTTTTTTGTAAAGATCACTACGTGCTTTTGTATACTTTTTTCCTATCAAGTATGCTAATTCTATCCCATACAAAAGTGCATCAAAACGTACAGCGCTGGCATCGTCTTCATCGGGAAGAATCAAAGGAGCCACTTCTTCTCTGACAATCAACGTATCCTCATATGTTAACCCCTGATAGTTGCTTTCCTCAGAATAAAGATCAACATATTTCAAATGTTGACGTACCGCAAAGTTATCTCGAGGCAATTCCTGAACCTTTCCAGACATAATCTTTACCAATGCATTTCTAAAAGTGATCAGCCGATCAACCTGATATTCCAAGTCCTGCAATTTATATGAGAGTTCAAACTGTAGATTAAATATCGCGCCTTGAAGGGCGATCATATTTGCAGTTGCCTTTCCTTTATTCATTCGGAAGAATTCAAAATTTCCGCAAAAATCAAAGATATAAAACTTCTGTTTGTCCGTTCCATCCAATAATCCCGGACACAATCGTGTGCCACGACCAATCATCTGCCAAAACTTTGCCTTGCTCATCACTTTTTTAAAGAACACCAGATTAACAACTTCAGGGACATCAATGCCTGTATCAAGCATATCCACTGATATTGCAATCTGCGGCATTTTCCTGGCATCGGAAAATTCATCAATCGCACTTTGTGCATAGGTCATATAATTGTCGATCACCTTTGCGTAATTTGGCAAATGCGGATATTCCTTATGGAACACTTCTAAAATCTTTTCCGCGTGGTCATGATTCTTTGCAAAAATGATGGTTTTTCCTATCTTCTGTCCGTAATCAATCTTTATGCCATCCGTCATCAGAATATTTAACACCTGCTTAATGGTATCTTCATTAAATATCCAAGTATTCAGTGCCGATGAAGCGATTGATTCCGGCAACTCTCCATACTCATCCTCGAAAGTTTTTTCATACGCTTCCTTATCCGCTTCTGAAAGTTCATCGTATACAATTCCTTGTTCAATAAACTTTAACTTAGATTCAACAGAAACATAATCCACCAGATAGCCATCTTTAACGGCCTGCGCCAGATCATATCCATAGGTAGGCACACCATTTTCCAGTTCAAAAATCTCATAAGTGTTCTTATCAATATCGTCCTTCGGCGTAGCCGTAAGCCCTACTAACGGAGCATCAAAATAGGTGAAAATATCTTTATATTTATTGTAAATGGATCTGTGTGCTTCATCACAAATCACTAAGTCAAAATGACCGCAAGTAAATAATTTTCCTTCATTATCACTAACCGAGTCAATACAATGCATCATCGTCTGATACGTGGAGAAAACACAATGTGCATGATAATTATCTTTTTCCTCTACCAGATTTGTACAGGAAAGATTGGACAGCATATTCACAAAACTTCTCTTTGCCTGAGTAACCAAGGAATTACGATCTGCAAGAAACAATATATTTTTTACCCAACCTGATTTCAGAAGAACATCACAAAGAGCGATTACCGTTCTTGTCTTACCTGAACCGGTAGCCATGACCAGTAATGCTTTTCTTCGGTTCTTTTCATCAAAACAATTGCAAACAGATTTGATAGCAGCCTCCTGATAATAACGTCCGGCAATTTTTTTATCTACAATCACATGCTTAAGGCTTGTCCTCATAGACAAAAGATTAAACCACTTCTCCAAGTCTCTTTTTGAATAAATAACCGCACATTTTCTTTCCGGATATTGCCC
Source organism: uncultured bacterium (assembly GCA_945871045.1). Taxonomy (GTDB): domain Bacteria; phylum Bacillota; class Clostridia; order Lachnospirales; family Lachnospiraceae; genus W0P33-017. Next base: position 1,564 of record CAMBUC010000131.1, on the reverse strand, counting down.
GTCAATAATACGCGTCTCAAATCCATTGGTGAGAAAAATAACAGGTCTTCTCTTATATTTTTGTTCCAGCAAGTCAGCATAAAGTTTGGCCTGCTGCCTTCCCTTTGAAACATCTACACAAGTTCTTTTTGCTTCGATGATCGCAAGGGGTCTATGCATATCATCATATAAAACATAATCTGCGTAACCAACTTCTGATTTATTAGGCATTCCCGGAAGTTCAACTTCATTCAACCAGTCTTTCCCTTGTGTCCAGCCAGCATCTATGAGCATGGAATCTATATAAAGCTTTCTGGTTTGATACTCAGATAAATCCAAAGGCTTCGGCACATAGGTCTGCTGCTGTTCTTGCCTGCGCAAAGACAGTTCTTCTTTCAGCGATGCATTTTCTACCATTAACTTTTGTAGATCAAGTTCCTTTTTCGCAGACTTCTCCTGTTCTTTTACAAGTTCCGCTTTTGTTATCTCAACTGATTCTTTTACTTCTCTTGCCTTCTCAATTCGAGATGTAATTATCAATCGATCAAAAGAGTGCTCTACATATTTATCCGAATAACAATAAGCTATATAATCCAGAAAAATAAACAGATTTTCAAGACAAAGCATTGCCTCATCTCTGCCAAGTTTCTTATTGGTATGCGCCACATGATTTCCACATCTACGGATATAATCCATACGTTTCCACAAATCCGGACCAACAATCTGACGATACTCTTCCGCATTCAGTAAACTCTGTAAATTATCCTGATATGGCATTTCAAGTGCCGAATCAACAGAGTACATCCATTTTAAGGCAAATTCCAATGCGCGGCGACTATTGATAATACTTGCTTCCGGATCCATAAGAATAATCTTTTCCGCAGATATCGCTACATCTGCAAATGCGGAGAATTTTGATTCATTTTTCAGATAATCAAAGTTGGTTTTCATATCATCGATCCCTTCTTCCTATTGGCAGTTCTTGTATATAACTTTTGTTACGACTTAGATAAAATTCATTAAAAATTTATGCAACTTTTGATTTGTCGACTTGGTTAACAAAGTCTGCATACTCATCTTGAAGTTGTTTTCGTGCAATTTTTATTGGCATTTTTGCTAATGATTTAGCACCTACATTCTGCTGTGCCACACCTACTTTTTCAGAATCAATAAACCTTTTACCCAAGTCAGAGTTGATATAGCTACATACATAACTTGGATTGTTATCTTCTTTAAGACGAACAATCAATGTAGTAAATGTTTGGCATCCTTCATATTTCTTAGGCACCAAACACGCAACTCCTGGGTACCCCGTCCTCATAACAATAATGTCATTTTCTTTTAATTTTTTCGACTCATATTGGGCTGCAAATTCAGGCTTAATATATATCATATCAGTATCATCAAGATAGTTTTCTTTTATATTTTGATTTCTTAACATAGGTATTCCTGATTCTGCATAAGCATGAGTAGCTGAATTTGCAATTCCAACAGTAACAAATTCTGATATATCACCTAATAATTGTTCTTCTTTTATTGAACCAAACATCTCGACAAATCGGGCTTTGATGAGGTCATCTAAAGC
>CAMBUC010000130.1 GCA_945871045.1 uncultured bacterium | reverse complement strand
AAAAGAATTCCATGTGATAGGAAATGGATCTGAATGGAGATGCAGGAGGAAGTTTGCATGTGGAGGTGACGATTTACATAGATGTACTTTGGATACGTACATTTGAAATGGAACTTTTAGTGTGCATTTTCGTAAATCTGTGGATGAAGCAGATGCGTCCGGTTTTTCGTATCATATGGATGACGGCGCTGGCAGCGATTGCTGAGGTTCTTGTGTTTGCAGTCGCCGGTTATGGAAGTATCTTCTCGGGCATGAGTATGTTGCTCCGGATGCTTCTTTTACTGGCGATCTTCCGACCGAAAAGCAGAGGGATCTTCCTTCGGCTTTTTTTGTGGAGTGTGTTGGCAACGCTTGCGGAAGGGGGGATTCTATTCGGATGTCTGGGGGCTGTTTCGCAGGAACTTTGGCTGCCCGTCGGCCTTGTAGTTTGTGCAGGAGCAGTGTTGGCATCGGTGATCCTGGAGGAACGTCGGCGCGTGCATGATGTTCATTTGCATCCGGTCAGATTGTATGAGAACGGGAATGTGGTAGAAGTGCTGGGACTTTACGATACCGGAAACCGTCTGAAGGATCCGTATTTGCAGCAACCGGTACATATTCTGGCAATGACAGACGTACAGCGTCTGCATTTAGAAGCCGGGAGTGGAAGGCTCATTCCCTTTTCAACCATCGGAAAGCCGGATGGGTGGATGGAAGTATGGACCATTGATGGGATGGAGTGGTCGGATGGATATCTGGAGAAGATCGTGGTGGGCTCTGCACCGGATCTGCTGTTTGAAGGGAAGGATTATCGATTGATCCTTGCCGCCGGTTGGAAAGGTGAAGCATAAATGTGGGAGGTTTTTGTATGTACATAAAGATCAATGTACCAAATCGTTTCCAACTAAAGATGATACCAAAATTTTACTCGATACTGTTTCAAAGAGAGCGTGAGATACATTACATCGGAGGTGCAGAGGTGCTGCCTCCGCCGTTGGAAGCAGACAGAGAACGGGAATGCATTCTTCTCATGGGTGATAATTCTGCAGAGGCACGAAAAGAATTGATCGAACACAATCTGCGGCTGGTTGTTTATATAGCGAAAAAATTTGATAATACCGGGGTAGGTGTAGAGGATCTGATATCCATTGGAACGATTGGCCTGATCAAGGCGATCAATACATTTAATCCCGATAAAAAGATCAAACTTGCTACCTATGCGTCGCGGTGCATTGAAAATGAGATCCTTATGTATTTGCGAAGAAACAGTAAGACACGGATGGAGGTTTCCATTGATGAACCGTTGAATGTTGATTGGGATGGAAATGAACTGTTGCTGTCGGATATCCTTGGCACAGACGAAGATATGATATCAAAGGATCTGGAAACGGAGGTGGAAAAGAAATTATTGGGAAATGCTATCAAACATCTTTCGGATCGGGAGCGTCAGATCGTCGAACTGCGTTTTGGACTGCATACGCCGGACGGAAAGGAACTGACACAAAAGGAAGTGGCGGACCTGCTGGGGATTTCCCAATCCTATATCTCAAGGCTGGAAAAAAAGATCATGAAACGGTTAAAAAAAGAAATTGTGCGCTTTGAATAGAAGATGGAAAGTGGTAGAATAGAACTATAAAAACAGGGGTGTTTTTGTAGTTCTATTATTATTAAAGGAGATGGATATTTATGTTATTGGAATTTTTGGGAGCGGCTCATGAAGTGACAGGAAGTTGCCATTTTTTGCAGTATGAGGATAAACATCTGTTGGTAGATTGTGGTATGGAGCAGGGACCGGATCTGTATGTGAATCAGGAAATACCGGTCAATGCGGCAGCGATCGATACGGTCCTTGTGACCCACGCACATATCGATCACTCCGGTCTTCTTCCGCTGTTATATTCCCACGGGTTTCGGGGAAGGATCTATTGTACACAGGCGACTTATGAACTGTGTGTGATCATGTTGAAAGATTCTGCCCATATTCAGGAATTTGAAGCAGAGTGGCGCAACAGAAAGGCAAAGCGTTCCGGAGGCGGTCAGGTGGAACCCCTTTATACGATGGAGGATGTACAGGGGGTATTGAACCATTTTACACCTTGTGTTTACGAGGAAACCGTACAGGTGGATGATGCATTAAAGATACGTTTTGTGGATGCCGGGCATCTGCTTGGATCCTCTTCCATCGAATTGTGGGTGACGGAAAAGGGGAAAGAAGTAAAAATGGTCTTTTCCGGTGATATCGGACAGGGGAACAAACCTCTCATCAAATCACCAACATTTTTGGAAGATGCAGATTATGTGATCATGGAGTCTACCTATGGAGACAGAGATCACAATCTCACCATGGATTATGCCACCGAACTTGCGGAAGTGATCAAACGGACATTCATCAGAGGGGGAAATCTGGTGATTCCTGCATTTTCTGTTGGTCGTACTCAGGAGATGCTCTATTTTCTGAGAAGGATCAAGACGGAACATCTGTTACCGGAGTTTGAGGATTTTGAGGTATACATTGACAGTCCGTTGGCCATTGAGGCAACGAATGTGTTTCATAAAAATGTGAAGGAGTGCTTTAGTGAGGAAGCGTTACAGCTGGTAGAAAGCGGGATCAACCCCATTCAATTTCCGGGTCTAAAAACTGCGGTAGACAGCAATGCCAGCAAACAGATCAACTTCTTAAAGAAACCGGTGGTGATCATTTCGGCTTCCGGAATGTGTGAGGCCGGAAGGATCAGACATCATCTGAAACATAACCTGTGGCGCGATGATTCGACGATCTTGTTTGTGGGATATCAGGTGCCGGGAACTCTTGGCCATGCACTGTTAAACGGTGCGAAGGAAGTGAAATTATTTGGGGAAATGATTGAAGTTCATGCAGAGATCATCAATCTGCCCGGTATCAGCGGCCATGCAGACCGGACCAAACTGACCCAGTGGGCGGCAGCGTTCCAAAAGAATCCGCCGAAACGGGTTTTCGTTGTACATGGGGAAGATAAAGTGACAGAAGAATTCGCTATGCATCTGCATAATGATCTGGGCTATGAGGCCGTGGCACCCTACAGCGGAGACATCTATGATCTGTTTACAAATTCCTGCATTAAGCAGGGCAGTCGTATGATAGTTCCGAAGAAGACTAAATCCGCAGGAAAAGCCTCCAGCAATGTATTTGCACGTCTGCTGGCGGCAGGCCAGCGTTTGCTCACCGTCATCAATAAGAACGAAGGACTGCCCAACAAAGAATTGGCGCGCTTTGCCGACCAGATCAATTCCCTGTGTGACAAGTGGGAGAGATAGAAGATTTGCTGTGCCGTATAGGCAATTCTTTCGACTTTGTTGCCTGGCAGCGGAGATGGAATGCCTGTACGGCAAGTATTGATCACTTCAGATAATTTTTCATATGATTGAGGGCCGATTTTTCCAGACGGGAGACCTGGGCCTGGGAAATATGGATTTCCTGGGCCACCTCCATCTGCGTCTTGCCCTCAAAAAAACGTAGTTGAATGATATAGTTTTCCCGCTCGCCGAGTCGTTCCATGGCATCGCTCAAGGAGAGTGACTCGATCCAGCGGGATTCTTTATTTTTTTTATCTGCGATCTGATCCATGACGTAGAGCGTATCGCCGCCATCTGTATAGACCGGATCATAGAGGCTGACGGGGCTTTGGATCGCATCCAGCGCATAGACGATCTCTTCTTTTGTGAGGCCGGAAACTTCTGCGATCTGTTCGATGGTTGGCTCTTCCTGCGTTTGGTTCATAAGGAGTTCTTTTGCGTGGATCGCTTTATAAGCGGTATCCCGAAGAGAACGGGAAACACGGATGCTGTTGTTGTCGCGAAGATAACGTCGCACTTCGCCAATGATCATGGGAACCGCATAGGTGGAAAATTTGACCCCCATGGTAGGATCAAAATTATCAATGGATTTCATAAGGCCGATACAACCGATCTGAAAGAGGTCATCGATGCTGTCGGTGTGACCGGAAAAACGGCGGATGATGGAAAGAACGAGTCGAAGATTTCCTTTGATGTATTCTTCTCTGGCGTTCAGGTCTCCTTCTTTGATGCGGGCAAACAGTGCTTCTTTTTCTTCTTCTTTCAGTATAGGCAGTTTGGCGGTGTTGACACCGCAGATCTCAACTTTATATGCAGACATTGCTAGGAACCTCCGGGAACATGCTATTAGAAGTTTGCTCAGAAAAAAGTAGAAATATACACGGTTGAATTATTTGGAGGAATCATTTATAATAGGAACATGAAAGACTTAATCGAAGAACGCGACAAAAAAGAAAAAATGAAGCATAGCATCGTAAAGTGGTGGAATGTGCATTATATGACTCCTGACGAATTGGGTGAAGATCAGTCGGAAGAAGAGTCTGCCGAACCGGAAGAGGATCCAGCGATAAATTCTGCACAGGAGATTTTAGACCGGCTGAATCGCGAAGCGGAGGAAAATGAAGCCCGTAAACGGGAGGAGATTGAGGAAGCAAAACTACTGGCAGAAGGTCATTTTAATGAGTCAACGGGCGCCTACTCCGGACTGTATGGTACGGGACAGGTAAAGGACGAGGAAAGAGAGCGGATCAATGCAATCCTGGCAGAAAAAGATGAGGCACTCAAGCATCTGATCGAGCGTACCGGACAGGAATAGCCAATGAAAAAACGCGATGTGTTTTTTTAATGTAATAAAGTAACAAATAAAAAGGTCCATAGGGCCTTTTTGAATGTTGAACAATGAAAGAGGAAAGGAAACGAATATGAAGAAATTATTGGATCTGATCACTCAGACGATGGAGGGGGCTTTTGAAGAACTCGGTCTGGATACAAGTTATGCCCGCGTAACCGTATCAAATCGTCCCGATCTTTGTGAGTTCCAGTGTAACGGTGCAATGGCATTGGCAAAACAGGCAAAGAAAGCGCCCATTCAGATCACAGAGCAGATCGCAGAGAAAATTTCCGGAAATGAACTGTTTGAAGAAGTTTGTGCAGTAAAGCCCGGTTTTTTAAATCTGAAACTTTCTACAAAATATCTGGCAAATTATTTGAAAAATATGCAGCAGGATGAAGAGAGCAGACGTTTTGGGTGTGAGCGTGTGGCAAAGCCCCAGACCATCATGATCGATTATGGCGGGCCCAATGTTGCAAAGCCCCTTCATGTAGGTCATTTGCGTTCCGCTGTCATCGGTGAGAGCATCAAGCGCATGGGAATTTTCCTCGGCAATACCATGATCGGCGATGTACACATGGGTGACTGGGGGCTTCAGATGGGTCTGATCATTACCGAGTTAAGACAGCGCAAACCCGATCTTCCGTATTTTAATAATGGATTTGTGGGAGAATATCCGAAGGAAGCGCCTTTTACGATTTCCGAATTAGAGGAGATCTATCCTACAGCCAGCAAGAAATCCAAAGAAGATGAGCGCTATAAAGAAAAAGCAATGCAGGCTACTTTCGATCTCCAGCATGGAAACAGAGGCTATCAGGCGTTGTGGAATCATATCATCAAGGTTTCTGTAGATGATCTGAAGAAGAATTATAAGCGGTTGAATGTTTCCTTTGAACTTTGGAAAGGTGAGAGTGATGCACAGCCGTATATTCCGGAGATGGTACGCCGCATGAAGGACGGCGGTTATGCGTATATCAGTGAAGGCGCTCTGGTGGTTGATGTCAAAGAGGAGACGGATACAAAAGAGATCCCTCCCTGCATGATCTTAAAATCAGATGGGGCATCCCTTTACAACACAACGGATCTTGCCACCATCGTTCAGCGTATGAAATCCTATAATCCCAGTGAGATCATTTATGTTGTGGACAAGCGTCAGGAACTGTACTTTACGCAGATATTCCGTTGTGCAAAGAGGACGGGTATTGTCGGAGCGGACACCAAACTCCGCTTCCTTGGCTTTGGTACAATGAATGGCAAAGACGGAAAGCCCTTTAAGACCAGACAGGGTGGCGTGATGCGTCTGGAAACCCTTCTCACCGACATAGAAGACAAGATGTATGAGAAAATTGTCTCAAATATGGGAACCGATCAGACGATGGATGATGAGGAGGCTCATAAGATCGCTGCGCAGATCGCTTTATCAGCGGTGAAGTACGGGGATCTGTCCAATCAGGCATCCAAAGATTATATCTTTGATGTGGACCGCTTTACGTCTTTCGAGGGAAATACCGGTCCTTACATTTTATACACCATCGTTCGTATCA
>CAMBUC010000129.1 GCA_945871045.1 uncultured bacterium | reverse complement strand
ACTGCTTATGTTTCCTTGCAGCCTCCTTCACCTGATAGCCATAATTCAGGGCATCGTAGATCATATTTTTTACAGGCATTGCATAGTGGATATCTGCCTGCGCTTCCACACCGATCAGGATCAGACAAACTCCCTGAAAAGATCGGATGACAGTACTCTTAAGCAAATCCCTCCATTTCTGGATATGAATCTGCTTCTGATCAGTACCAAATACAGAAAGTACTTCCGTTGTATCTTTTTCTTCCAAAAAATCTGGCTGTATGACCGGTTCGCCGTCATATAATACATAATTGCATAAGTCCGCAAACCGCTCGTTGTCGGAAAAATACTCTTTGGCTCTTGAATCGACATTTCCCATTTGTATAAACCTCTCTTTCCCTGCTTGAAGCAGAGATTTTCATCTATAAAAACAGGTAAAGCATTGTTGTTGGTTATATTATACGCAGGCATTCCAGCATTTTCAACCCTTTGCCAAAAGAATTTCTGTCACTGTTTTTATGCACCGGCTTTTTATATTTTTTCATCTAGTATTGCAGTTAATCTAAAAAACTTGCATAATTAACTCCAACGAATGCTGCTTCGTTGTACCTGATTTCGGTTATTTTCTATATTCTACTGTTGTTTTTGCCAAATATCTGTTAGTCATATAGAAGAAAGTTTAGTCTCTTATAATCAGTTTTTTTGCGCGATTTCGCTTGAATTGTGCATACAATTATGCTATAGTGCAAAGAAACCTTCGAGACAATCATGTTTCAAATATCATGGAAGCATCTGTTTCTCAAAGGGTTGGCATAAAAGGGGGAGCAACACATGACACAGTCACATACTCAAAAAAATCAATCTGAACGTACATATGAACAAGTAGCAACGCGCGTTTCCATGGTCAGCATCATTTGGAATATCATTCTTTCACTATTTAAATTACTTGCCGGCGTCCTCGCACACTCCGGTGCAATGGTCTCAGATGCAGTTCACTCTGCTTCTGATGTCTTCAGTTCGATCATTGTGATCATCGGTGTACGGATCGCCAGCCGCGATTCCGACAAAGAACATCCTTATGGACATGAGCGCATGGAATGCGTGGCAGCGATCATACTTGCAACGATCCTGTCCATCACAGGCATCGGCATCGGTATCAACGCCTGTCGGAACATTTTCTCCGGTGATTACGCAAATCTTGCGATTCCCGGCATTCTTGCCCTGATCGCTGCATTTGTCTCTATCATGGTGAAAGAAGCCATGTTCTGGTACACCAGACATTATGCAAAGGCTTTGGACTCCGGCGCACTGATGGCAGATGCATGGCATCACCGTTCGGATGCCCTCTCTTCTGTCGGTGCACTGATCGGTATCGGTGGTGCCAGACTGGGATTTCCCATTTTGGACTCTGTCGCCAGTCTGGTCATTTGCATCTTTATCGTCAAAGCGGCCTACGACATTTTTATGGATGCCATTGACAAAATGGTTGATAAAGCCTGCGATAACGAAACCGAACAGCAGCTTCGCGATTGTGCAACTGCTGTGGAAGGCGTAAAAGGCATTGATGTTTTAATGACCCGCGTATTCGGCAACAAAATCTATGTGGATATCGAAATCTGCGCGGACGGCAGCAAAACCCTCCTTGAAGCCCACGAGATTGCAGAAGCCGTCCACGATTCCATCGAGAAAAATTTCCCGAAGGTAAAACATATCATGGTACATGTGAATCCGGTATAAACGCAGCAAAGCCGTCGTTAAAAACGACGGCTTTTTCTTTTATCCGATCAGTCTCTTTTTCCAACATCCTGCCTTACGCAAGCGGTAAAATAATCTCCACCACACACCCATTGTCATTATGCACATGCAAACTCCCGCCGTGAACCATGATGATCCGGTTTGCCATAAACAGTCCCCTGCCATGCACGGTCTGCGGCATATCCGCGTCTTTATCCGCAAGGTGCGCGATCACATCATCCGGTACACCGATACCGTTGTCTTGGATCCTAATATGTGCATCACCCCTGTCTGCATATGCCCGGATCTGAATCCAACAGCCATTTGGATTGTGTGTGATGCAGTTGTTGATCAGATTATAGAATGCGCGTTGCAAAAGTGATTCATCTGCCAAAACACTCATGTTCTCGTCCTTGACATTGAATTCCACTTCATGGGCATCCGCCAGACCACTGTTTAAAATATCCGTTACAATCTCCCGGATCAGCGGACATAAACGTACTGACTTTCTATTTGCAGGCTGCATGTCATACTCCATCGAGGAGATCATGTTCAGATCCTCCACCAGTTTTTTGATCTTCACTGCTTGACCGGTAATGACGGCGGCATGTTTTTGATTTTCTTCCGACAGTTCCCTACTGTTTTCAAGTATCTGAGCATTCCCCATAATGATCGCAAGCGGTGTACGCACATCATGGGAAATGCCACTGATCCAGTTTATTCGTGCGCGGTCTTTGATGGAAAGTGCATCGTTTTTCCGTCTGATCACCGATGACGTATCATTGATATTCCTCGCCAGTTCCTTAAAAATACCCTTTTCCTTCAGCGAAACCTGTTTTTCCTGCCGCAGTTCGCTGATCCCATTCGTCAGCATAGTAATTCGACGGTAAAAAACGGATCCGATCAAAAGCGCAAGCACAGCCGCCAGCAAAAGATTCACAGCCAAAATGCTGATCAATCGCTGGGGCAGGCTGTCGAACCATTCCATCGAATATGCCAAATCATATTTGCCAACTGCATTTTTCGGCAGACCAAAAACCAGAAGTCCATCGTCCCTGGTACGGACATAGACCGGATAATCCTTTAAAAACCAGCGGGTCATCCTTGCGATATCATTGATAGAATAATGCGTTGGAATATCATTTGGCAAATTCTGCGACCAACAGACATCCCCTGTCTCGTTAATCAACATGCAAAAACAGTCCTCCGGAATCAATGTTCCATCAAGAATTGAATAACCCTTCTCTGTCTTCTTAAGCCCATCGCTGACCTGCTCCAGTATTCCCTCCGGCGACCGCTCATGCATCCGTATCGTCGTGTCACTTCCGAGAAATGCAAAACCCAAGAAATTTATTCCCAAAAGAATTGTCGCGATGAACGCAGACAACAAGGTAAAACAAATAAAAATCTTAAAAGCAGTTTTATTCATCATCTGTCACCAGCTTGTAACCAAGTCCTTTCACTGTGATCAGATGTTTCGGCGCAGACGGGAAGGCTTCTATTTTTTCACGAAGCCTGCGTATGTGCACCATCAATGTATTTTCATAGCCATAGTAAGCATCTCCCCAGGCTGCCATACACAGCGCATCGTTAGTCACGATACGGTTTTTGTTTTCATACAACTTTTTTAACAGAATATATTCTTTTGCCGTAAATACCTGTTCCTTTCCATCTGCTCTCACGGTGGCAGTTGACAGATCAATGTGGCGCATACCCAGGTCAAACACCGCTTCCTGCTGACTTTTTTGATAGGTTCTTCGCAAAACTGCCAGGATGCGCAGGGAAAGTTCCTTCATTAGAAATGGTTTTACGATATAGTCGTCTGCCCCAAGACCCAAGCCATAAATCCGGTCCTCCGCCTCACCCTTAGCAGTCAGAAAGATCACCGGTGACTGCGTGATCTCCCGCATTTTCTCAAACAGTGAAAATCCATCCCCGTCAGGCAGCATCACATCGAGAAGTATCAATGCGATCGGCTGCGTTTTCACAATCTGTAATGCATTTTCACAATTCTCTGCCGTATATATATTGAAAAATCCCTCACTTCGCAACACTTTCTCTGTCGTTTTTAACAGTTCTTTTTCATCGTCAACAAGCAATATTTTCTTATTCTTTAATTCTTCCATTTTTAAATACCTCTCCTGCACTCACTATAGCATATCAATATCTTCCGCGAAAGACACTACGAATGCATCAGACGATATTTAAGGTTTATGAAAGGTTCTGTTAAGTTTTCTGACATCCCGCTCTGTTATTCTATCATCGTGCGGAAGCACTTCGGTATCTGTCTACTGATGTATATTCTGAAAGAAAGAAGGAAATTTTTTATGAATGAAATTGTAACGACAACCAATCTCACAAAAAAGTACGGAGACCAGACATGCGTAGACCATCTGAGTCTGCGCATCCGGGAGAACCGGATCTATGGATTTTTAGGCCCGAACGGGGCGGGAAAATCTACTACGTTAAAAATGCTCTTAGGACTGGTGAGACCGACAGAAGGAACGATCGACCTGTTTTCTGAGCGATGTACTCCCAAAAACAGGATCAAACTTTTAAAACAAATCGGCTCCCTGATCGAATCTCCGTCTTACTACGGCCACCTGAATGCAAAGGAGAATTTAAAGATTTTTGCCACGCTCTTACAGGTTCCCGACAGCAATATCGAAAAGGTATTACAGATCGTCCGCCTCGACAAACATCAGAAAAAAGCCGTGTCAAAATTTTCCCTAGGAATGAAGCAACGGCTGGGACTCGCATCTGCGCTGCTCTCTTTCCCGAAACTGCTCATTCTCGATGAACCGACGAACGGTCTTGATCCGGCCGGTATTCAGGAAATGCGTGAACTGATCAAATCCCTACCCTCGCAGTACGGCATGACCGTCATCGTCTCCAGCCATCTGCTGTCCGAGATTGACCAAATGGCAGAGGATGTCGGTATCATTGCAAACGGAAGGCTTATGTATCAAGGGGAACTAAATCAACTTCATGAAACCGACTCCTCCAAATCACTGGAGCAAATCTTTCTTGATCTGACCGGAAAGGAGCAGAGTTTATGATCACACTACTTAAATGCGAGTACGAAAAAACAAGACGAACGTATCTTTTTCTGACAGTTCTTGGAATCACGCTCATCCAGCTTTGTTGGGCATTTTACGGAATCTACAGAGAGGAAAGTTTGAAATGGGGCTGGATGATGTTTTTGTATCAGTTTCCGCTCGTCAATTCATTTTTTTTGCCACTCTTGTCGGTTGTCATCTCTTCTCGCCTTGCTGATCTGGAACACAAAGGTGTGATGCTCAAATATCTTGCAGTGATCACAGATAAAAAACGTATCTATGACGCAAAACTGATCTATGGTCTGTTCATTGTATCACTCTGCAATCTGATCAGTTGGTCCGCAACGATCCTATTTGGATACATCGTCGGTTTTTCAGGTGCAGTACCGCTCCGATTATATCTGCTGTATCTACTGTTTACGATCATGCCGACCATTGTCGTCTATCAACTTTTGCATGCGCTTTCGCTGTTGTTTCAAAATCAGGCTGTGTCCTTTTTTACCGGAATCATTGGCACCTTTATCGGATTGTTCTCCATGTTTCTTCCACAATTCCCAATCCTGCGGCTGGTGTTTCCATGGGGATATTACGGCGCATTACAGTTTATCGGTATGTTCGGATGGACAAAAGAAACGCGCATGAAAAACGTGTATTTTTCGGTCATGGAAATTGACTGGGTTGCCTTTGGCATTCTGATCCTCATGGGTATCGCGCTGTATCTGATTGGTGAAAAACTATTTGAAAGAAAAGAGGTCTAAACATATGTTACTACGTTTATTAAAAGCGGAACGCCTGAAACTAAAGCGTTCCCCTGTATGGCTTGCATTTTTACTGATGCCTGTTGTTCCGGCGCTTCTTGGGACAATCAATTACATTGCAAATATCGATATTCTGCAAAGCGAATGGTACAGCCTGTGGACACAACATACGCTCTTCACCTGCTACTTTTTCCTTCCGTCCATGGTCGGGGTCTACTGTGCCTATCTGATGCGGCTGGAACACGCTCAGAACAACTGGAACAAAATGATGACCATGCCGGTGCATAAACCGCTTATCTTTCTGTCAAAACTGATCGCTGCATCCGTAATGATCCTGCTCAGCGAACTGTGGATCGCTGCCCTGTTTGTATTCTCCGGTAAACTCGCCGGTATAAACACACCGGTTCCGGTTCATTCCATAGTCATCTGGTGCTTGTTTGGCTCGCTGGGCGGTACAGTCATGGCAGCGATACAACTTCTGGTTTCTATCTGTATCAAAAGCTTTGCCCTTCCTGTCGGCATCTCACTCGCCGGTGGAATCTCCGGACTGATATTTCTTGCAAAAAATCTGGGGCATATCTGGCCCTATTCGCTCATGGCTTGCGGCATGAATTCCAATGCGCCACAAAAGATGTTAAAAAGCGGCTATGCAGGATTT
>CAMBUC010000128.1 GCA_945871045.1 uncultured bacterium | reverse complement strand
TATTCGTGTGATCGGCAGCGCATGTATCCAACTCCTTCCAGATCGCATCATGTCCGCTATACACACTAAAATCAAATAATGTATCTGCTTTTTGATTATGATAAATCAACTGATTATCACAGTCCAAAACGATCAATCCGTCCGTCTGTCCATCAACTGCCATGTCCTTTGCCATCGTCAATGTACTGAGCAGATTATTTCTAAACAGTGCAGAAGACAACAGCAGCGTACTGATCAGATACGCCGGCAGCGTCGTATCATAACCGTCGGTTGTTCCGGTAATGAACCATACCAGTCCCACCAGCATCACCACCATGATCATGGAAAGTTTGATGATCTGCATCCGCTTCTGCCTGCTGCGCAGATGGATATAACGCTTGATGCACATGACGAACATCAGAACCAGATATCCTACAACCATGGCCATATACAGATTATAAATCGGCCCGTTTCCGTGCTCTAAATGAGCAAACAATCCATCATTGATAAAGTAAAGCCCATCATAGTACAGATTCTGATACTCACAGGTCAACACCAAAAGGGTAATGGACAAGTGAAATGAAAATAAAACACATACGAACCCTTTCGGCAAATGGATCTTGCAATAATCTGCGATAAACAGAAAAATCATGAGCAGGACAAAAGGTTTTCCAAGATAAGCAACCTGTACTGCACGCAACGCTTCCTGCTGTGTATTGGCCGTCATCTCAAACAGATAGCCCACAAAGTTTAGGAGCAAAGACAGCAGTAACAGTACCATAATGGACTGCTGCTTCGACGGATGCTGCTGAAATACACGGAACAGCGTAACAAGTATAATGATAATTCCTACATACTGAATCCCCATTAAAAATGCATACATCTCTTCTCCTTCGCTATTTTGTCACTGTGACTTTTTTCATAGCTGAATAGGGTGTGTAATAATAATTGCCATAGGCATCCTTCTTATAACCACGCACTCTGATGTAATAAGTTTTCCCTTTTTTCAACCCGCTGATCGTAACCGCTTTACTTTTCACCTTGGAGGATTTCTGATTGCTAAAGTCCTTTTTGGACGCGTAACTCACCTCATAACCGGTGTATGTTTTTGCAGATTTATATGTTACTTTGATCTTTCGCCCGGAAACATTGGAAGCAGAGGTAACCGTAACTTTTCCCCCTGCAATGCGCACCGGAAAGATCTCATAGGCACTGGGCAGTTTTCCATCAGCAGCTGCCATGGCTGTCACAACATAGGTTCCGCCATCGGTCAGTTCAATAGCACCTGTGTAAAGATCATCCGCTCTGGGAGATGTCCCATCTAACGTGTAGTAAACAGATCCTTCAGAAGCCTTCATCGTGATCCTCGCACCGGCTGCCGTATCCTGAATGTCCACCAATGGCTGCTCCAGTCCTTGAACCAGCATCAGATCTCCCGAAAACTCTTTGTCCGCAGCCGGACGGATGGCACCATAAAAATCATAGGGCACATGAGAAAACTCCTGATCCATGGCTTCCAGTGCCGCATCACTGACATGAAAATACCTGCCGCGATCCCAGGACTCATCATCCCACGTTACATCCACATGATACCAATGATCCCCATAGCGCACCTGATTCCACGCATGAACACTGCTTGTGACCGAAATACAGTCAATCCCAAAATAATTGCACAGCATCGCATACAACTTTGTGTAACCGGCACATACCGTCTCTCCGGTCGTAAGTGCCCCATAGATCGACTGCGTGTAATAAGGATCGGCAGGATCGATCAGCACCCGTTGATCGTCCTTGTAGGTCAGTTCCGAACAGATCAGTTCATGGATCTGCGCTTCCGTTTCATAAACGCAGCCGTTATCTATGATCCGGTCCTGCAGCTGCTCCATACGGGCAAGGATCTTTTGCGTCTCCTGCGCCCGTTTCTTTCCGTCCTCAAATAGATCGTACACGCCAAGAGCACAGGACTGCCCTGTTCCTGAGGAAAGGAGCGTCGTATTCAGAAAATAATACTGCGGATTCGCATAGACAAAAATCGTCTGCACCTTTTGAACCTGCGCGGTATCCAACCCGAGACAACTGACCATCTCTGTCCCTCTTCGCGTAACCGATGTCCGGGTTCCATTCGCCTGCTCCACAGTCACCTTGTACTGAGATGCCTTTTCATCGGAAGATGTCAGAAGTTTTCCGCAGGCTGCATCCAAACGCTCGTAGAGTAATTGTTCTTTTGCCGTCAGTTTACTGAAATAATAATCATTGCTGTAGCAGTCCCAGTCAAACTGACGAAGTTCCGGGCGGATGCTGAAAAGTGTACGGGTTCCACCCGCATGATCTGACGGTACATACTCTGCCTGCTCTATGGTACATTCGATCAAACCTCCTGTAGGAAGCAGGTCATCGGCATGTTGTGCTGCCAAAACCTCTGTCAAAGGTTCCGCAAATGGCTCTGCTACAGCAAGGACACCCACAAGGACTCCTACTGCCAGACAGATCCCTTTCTTTTTTTGTTTCTTCCAAGTACGAAAAATCATTTTAAATCTCCTGTTTTAATAGCCGTCTGCATAACTCCAGTTCTTCCTCTGTCGACACGCTATTTTCAAATCTGACCCACCCGGGTTCTGTTCCCGGATTTAACAGATCTGCCTCTGCAAGGCGTCTTCTCATCTCACGGGCAGTTCCCTCTCCACCATCAAAAATAGTGACAGAATCCCCCACCACGCGACGGATCATCTTCCGCGCAAAGGGATAATGGGTACAGCCCAAAACAACAGAATCCAACTGCTTATCCATGTAAGGAGCCAGCAGATCCTGTAAAAAAACATATAATTCATCGCTTTCAAGATCGCCTGCCTCAACAAACTCCATCAACCCCGGACATGCCAGCGGATAGATCGTGGCCCGGTCCTTATAGCGAGCCATCAACTGCTTAAATTTTTCCTGCTCCACCGTCATGGGCGTTGCCATCACCAGTACCCGCGGATGCTCTTTTTGAAGCGCCGCAGGTTTTAATGCCGGCTCAATGCCAACGATGGGCAATTTGGGATACCTCCCACGCATCAAACGTACGGCGGCACTGGTTGCGGTATTACATGCCACAACCAGCCCCTTTGCGCCTTCGTCAAGCAGATGTTTTGCGTTGTCAAAGGAATAGTTTCGCACCTCTTCCAGCGATTTCGTGCCATAAGGTGCATGTTTTGAATCTCCCAGATAAATATAATTTTCATTGGGCATCACTTTGATCAGTTCCTGCAGTACACTGATCCCGCCAACACCGGAGTCAAACACACCGATGGGACGCCCTTTTTCCTCATCAATAGCCTTCATAGCACACATCCAAATCTACATTAATATATCTTCCAAATGCATCCAGTATTCCATCTACCTGACCGCTGCTGGTATACTGCCACATCCGGACTGTTCCTCCGCCGGTATAACCGGGGCCAAGACTTTGGCTGCGATAGCGTGCAAGCCAGATATCCACATCGTTTTCGCCCAGTTTTGCATTGTCAATGTAGGTATTCAGCCAGTTTAGATTTGCGTATACAACAAACTGATAGCCAGCTTCTTCGATGATCTTTTTATATTCCAGAATCAACTTCGTCCGCTGTGCCTTCGTCATGTTTTTAATCTGATTGTCACTCTCCAGATCCAGCGCAATGGGATATGTAAGGGGTTTTCCATCTAAAAGTTCCAAGAGATAGTTCGCCTCTTCGATTCCTTCTTCTACTGATTTTGCCAGCGTGTAGCAGTAGATTCCTACCGGAATTCCCTGCTCCAGCGCACCCTTATAATAATTTTCAAACTGAATATCCTTGGATGTTCCATGGGCCAGACGAAGCATCGCAAACTTGATACCGGAGGCTTTTACGGTAGCCCAATCAATCGCCTGCTGCCACTTGGAAACATCAATGCCGTTCAACACCGAATCGGTCACTGTGACAGTTACCGGTGCCTCCATATCACCAACCACCGCATACACCGTGGTCTTTCCCTGACCCATACCAAATACCGTTCCATCCGCGCCCACCGCAGCGATCGCGGGATCCGCGCTTCGATAAGTGATCTTTCCGGGCAAATCGCTTGCAGCCGAAAGTGTTGCGCTTACACCCGGTCCCAAAAACAGTGTCCGGGTATTTAACGTAACCGTTCCCACCGTAACTGAGACTGCTTCACTTTTCTCACTGGTCAGTTCCTCACAGGTGGCTTCTATCTGATACAGATAGGTTCCCCCCACAGTAAGCCCCTGATCCGTATAAGTGCATGTACTCAGGTCTGTGGCAATCTGCTGATATTCACCGGATGCATCTGCACGATACACACGGTAAAGAGCCCCAGCCCTGGATGCGGTCCAATTGATCGTTACGTTCCCCTTTCCGTCCTGCTTCAACATCGGATTGGCCGGTGCGCCGAGAATCGCCATGGGATCTGCAACCGTTGTGATGCTCTGGGGGGCCGATGCCTTTCCCGTCACCTTTTTTCCATCGGGATTATAACGCACCGGGATCAATTTGTAGTAATACGTCACACCCGTTTCTACCTTCGTGTCATAGGCGGTCGCAAAAACAGACTTGATCCGCTTATATCCGCCTACTTTTGTTGTACTTCTATATAAACGATAGAAATCTGCCCCCTCTACAGCCGGCCATGAGATAGAAACATGGGTGGGATCTTTTTGAACCATCGCAACATTCGGCTGCTGTAAAGCAGGTGTTACTTTCAGGCGGTTCGATACGGCTTTTGCTCCATCCTTGCTTTTCACGATCACACGGTAATAATAGGGCTGCTTGGTAAAAAGCCCTTCCACCGCAAATTTCATTTCTTCACCGGGTTTGCGTGTAATGATCGTTTGATATGTTTTTTTATCTGTCGACTGCTGAAGTACATATTTTACCGCCTGTTCGGAAGTCTCCCACGTCAGCATGACCGTCTGATAACCAACGATTGCGGCAGTAAGCACTGGTGCATGTAACGTAGTCGGCAATTCCACCGGCTGCCCCTCCGCGTCAACAACGCTCTGTTCCCCTGCAACCGGCTCCGCAAATACGGTCTGTGCAGGTATACAAAAAGTCAGCGCCACTGCCAGACCGGCTGCCGCTATTTTTTTTATCGCTCGTTTCATAAATCCTCCTGTATCTAAACACTATATTCTCATCTGTTTTCAAACTACACAATTATGTTAAGTGTATCAAAAAAACAGTATAAAATCAATGGACCTACATCTGATGGCGCACAACCAGATACTCATCCCCCAACTGATAATAGGGACAATCTTCAAATGTACCGGTTAAAAACCGGACCATGTCATCCTCATCCAGGTTCATATCGCACACATAACATTCATCTTCATCATCATACACAAAATTTGCGCAGGACTCGCAGTTTGTCACTTCTTTCATTCCGTTTCTCCTCTCACATCAGGGTTCCTGTCTGTTCGCTATTGCAATCAAAAAACAGGCTATATCTACTATATACGATAAACCAACCGATTGCAAAGGGGTGAAACCGGAGATGATCCCTAATTTTGTCTATACGACAAAGAAAACCCCGAAACTGCTGACTGCAGTCCGGGGCCTCTATTCTTAAATATTCGTATTAGATTCTGCGTCATCCGGTTTAGAACTGTTCCTCAACGACGTTGGCATAGGGTCCGGGAACTCTTGTGCGCAATACCTTATACAACTCTACATTTGTATACTCCACATAAGGCTGTACCCAGAAAACTCCAACGATACCCAGTGTGATCGCTGACAGCAGATGCCATAAGATGAAGGAAAGATCCAGTACAAAAGCATTCCACTTTTCGCCATCCATCATCTGCGTAGACAAGTCCTTTGCCTGCGAAAAACTTAACTCCGGATCCTCTGCCAGAAGATAGGGGATCATCTGATACTGATACGCTTTTATAATACCGGGCACGATCAAAAGCAGAGACCACAAGAAAATAAACAGGTTCTGCAAAAAGATCGCCTTTACCACGTTCAAATAATTGTTACGAAAAGCAAATCCCATGTTCTTCAAATCCGCATTTCCATCACTGGCATTCAGGAAATACTTCTTACAACCAACAATGATCGGATTAAACACAAAGATCGATAGGGCAAGACCTGCAATCACAACGGCCACAATCATGATGGCTGCCAATCCAAGGATAAATGCCAACATACCGGCATATCTTCCGCCCACCATATCAACAAACTGGTTTCCGGTAAGTTCTGTACCCTCATCCTTTCCTGCACTGCTACCGCTTCCGCCGCCTCCGCTGATAACTGATAGAATAAATGCAACTAATACAGACTTCCAGTAAAACGATTTTACACTAAATTTTGCCTTTTCTTTTAGTTCTT
>CAMBUC010000127.1 GCA_945871045.1 uncultured bacterium | reverse complement strand
TAACTGTAACAGTTTTATGCAGGAGGGTGTATGAGATACATTAAAAGACATGCTGTAGATGGTGCAGTTCAAGAGAATTTTGCGGACAAAGTTTTTCGGAAAAATATTTGATGATAACTGGGGACTGTTAGGTAGTGGGAAGTGAATAGAGATTTGTGAGAAGGGGTATCTATACTGCAAGAATAGGATGTGGTAAAATACTGAATAATTATAGTACGAAAGGAAGCGGTTTCCGCATGAATATCACTGAATTTGCAAAAATAGCCGGAGTATCTAAGTCAGCCGTGAGCAGGTATTTTAATGATGGATATTTAAGCGATGATAAACGAAAACAAATTGAAGACGCGGTTGAAAAAACTGAATTTTAACAAAAAACTTGTTTTTTCTTATGACAAAAACAGTAAGATTTTTGAACTGAGATTTAATGATAAAGACTACGGCTGTGGAAGAACAACAAGAAAAACGCCTCTTGAAAACCCGGAGAAGATACGAATGATTGTTGATATGTCATCAATAGAAATCTATATAAATAACGGCGAAACCGTTTTATCAACCAGATTTTATCCGGATGAAGAATGCGTTGATCTTGAAATGAACGGATTTGAGGGAAACTTGTACCAGTTGAAAAATGTGAAGGAGGAAGTATGAAGAAGGATACTCTTATTGCAATAGGCGAAGCACTGATAGACTTTATTCCTGACAAAACGGGATGTGAGTTTGAAAATGTCACATCCTTTCGTCCTAAAATAGGTGGTGCACCTGCGAACGTGTGTGGTGCATTCAGCGTGCTTGGCGGAAAATCTAAAATCATAACGCAGCTTGGTGATGACCCTTTTGGAAGAAAGATTGAAAAGGAACTGAAAACTTTCGGGATTGATACTTCGCTGATCAGTTTTACAGACAAAGCAAATACGGCACTTGCTTTTGTGAGTCTTGAGAAGGATGGAAACAGAACCTTTTCTTTTTACAGAAATCCATCCGCCGATATGCTTTTTGCCGAAGACCAGATGACTGAAAAAATGTTTGATGATGCCTATGCGCTGCATTTCTGCAGTGTTTCTCTTGGAGATTTTCCTATGAAAGAAGCACACAGAACCGCAATCGAAATGGCGGCTAAAAAAGATGCAATCATCAGTTTTGATCCGAATCTTCGGTTCCCTTTATGGAAAAGCAAAGAAGCACTTTTCAAAACCGTACATGAGTTTCTTCCGTTATCTGACATTATAAAAATTTCAGATGAAGAACTTGAATTTCTTACGGGGGAAAAAGAAATTGAACATGCGTTGCCACAACTGTTTAAAGGTAATGTGAAACTGGTTATATATACTTGCGGAAGCAAAGGAGCATACGCCTATACCGGAACAGAAAAAGCATATTCACCCTGCGAAAAAGTAGAAGCCATTGATACCACAGGTGCAGGAGACGGGTTTATAGGTTCCTTTTTATTCGGACTAAAATCAATGGAAAAAACGAAGGATACGCTGGAGAAACTTACAAAATCGGAACTTGAAAAAATACTGCATTTTTCAAATCAATTTTGCGGTGAAAGTGTAAAACACAATGGAGCTATCAACTCTTACAAAAAGATTTTATTTCAATAAAAACATATTGACGAGTATCTATGCATAGGATATACTACCGATAGACAAATATCCATGCAACGAGGTGATGAGAGTGACAAGAGAAGAAGTTGCAAATATCTGTAAAGCAATGTCAGATCCAAACAGGCTAAAGGTCATAGAAATGCTCACGCAGGGAGAAAAGTGCGGATGTAATCTGTTGGAAGAATTACAGGTCACGCAGCCCACATTGTCTCATCATATGAAGGTGCTTTCAGACTGCGGTCTGGTAAGTTCTTATAAGGATGGAAAATGGCAGCATTATTCCATCAATTGCGAGAAGTTCAAAGAGTACAAGGATTATGTTGCTGCGATCACCTGTTGTGGAAATCATTCAGAAGGCAACCCTTCGAGAGTCTGTTGTGAGACAAAGAATGAATAAATGCTGGTACAAATTGTACCAGCAAAAAATATGGCAAATATATAGATGTTTGTCTATATAGATGGAGGTATATGTATGTGGACATTTATTCAGGACCAGATACTGGGTATGAAATGGCTGAGCAGTGTGATCGGAAACCTATTAACTGCGTTAGGTTTTGATATCACAGGAAAACTAGGTGGTTCGATTCGGTTTTTTATTTATGATGTGATAAAGATTGTCGTGCTATTGTGTACGCTCATATTTGTTATCAGTTATATTCAAAGTTATTTCCCGCCGGAGAGAACCAAGAAGATACTGGGAAGATTTCATGGAACCGCCGCTAATATCCTGGCAGCATTGCTGGGAACGGTAACACCGTTTTGCTCCTGCTCATCCATTCCCCTCTTTATTGGGTTTACAAGTGCGGGCCTTCCCCTTGGAGTTACGTTCTCTTTTTTAATCTCATCACCGATGGTAGACTTGGGCTCCCTTGTACTTCTGATGAGTATTTTTGGCGCCAAGGTAGCAATCGTGTATGTGATTCTTGGACTTGTGATAGCAGTAGCAGGGGGAACCTTAATTGAAAAACTTCATCTCGAAAATCAGGTGGAAGAATTTATTCGAAATGCAAAGCAGATGGATCTTCCACAGGAAGAACTAACGAAAAAGGACCGTCTGAGATATTCCGGAGAACAAGTGACGGGGACATTTAAGAAGGTGTTTCCGTATATTCTTATCGGAGTTAGTATCGGAGCCTTTATTCATAACTGGATTCCGCAGGATTTGATCGTAAGATTTCTTGGTAATGGGAATCCGTTTGGAGTTGTCCTTGCTACAATCGCAGGTGTACCAATGTATGCGGATATTTTCGGGTGCATTCCGATCGCGGAAGCCTTACTCGCAAAGGGGGCAAAACTTGGGGTGGTTCTGTCTTTCATGATGGGAGTTACAACCTTAAGTCTCCCGTCCATGATCATGCTGAAGAAAGCCATCAAACCGAAACTTCTTGGGATCTTTATCGCAATTTGTACCGCTGGAATCATTCTTGTGGGCTATTTCTTTAATGCCATACAGTATCTGATTATCTAAGGATATAAAAAACATTAAATAAAAAGAAAAGGAGATTACGATTATGGGATTATTTGGATTTGGTAAGAAAAAGGAAGTGGAGACAGAAGGGGGATGCTGTTGTGAATCAGCCCCTGTAGAGAAACCGGCATGCGGATGTAACGGAGCGGTTAGTGAAGAAAAAACATTTGTCGCTTCGGAGGCTTGCTGTGCTTGTGGAGGAAAGGGATGTCATATTAAGGTCTTAGGTGCCGGATGTAAGTCCTGCCATGAGCAGTATGAAAATGTAAAAAAAGCAGTTGCAAACATGCATGTTGATGCAGAGGTTGCGTACATTACTGATATGGAAATAGTAATGAGTTATGGTGTGATGAGTATGCCTGCGATCGTTGTGAATGAGCAGGTAGTATCTATGGGTAAAGTGTTAAAAGCAGCGCAAGTGGAGGAACTTTTAAAAAAACTTGGCTGTTAGAAGGAAGGCATTTATGAGTAAAGAATCAAAAGTAGCATTTATCTGTGTTCATAACTCCTGTAGAAGCCAGATTGCGGAAGCACTTGGTAAACATCTGGCAGGAGATGTCTTTGAGAGTTATTCTGCCGGAACAGAAACAAAACCACAGATGAACCAGGATGCTGTCAGGCTTATGAAGGAAATTTATGGTATTGATATGGAAGCAAACGGACAACGCAGTAAACTTATTTCAGAGATTCCTGAGGTTGATATCGCAATTTCCATGGGCTGTAATGTTGGCTGCCCTTTTATCGGGAGAGGATTTTATGATAACTGGGGACTTGAGGATCCGACAGGAAAATCGGATGAGGAGTTTAAACTGGTTATCGGTCAGATAGAGAAGAAGATTCTGGAACTTAGAGGCAGTATTTTAAACAAATCGTGAAACAGATGAGGAAAAAAGATGAAGCACAGTTACGAAAATTTGGTTTTTGATTTTCTGTGGGTTTGCGCTTGACAGTCTAGGAAGATGGGACTAAACTATTCCCAAAAGATGTTTTATACTATTAAATAATCAGTAAATAATAAGAAAAGAGGAATTGTACTATGGAAAAGAAAAACATCGACTGGTCAAACCTAGGATTCGGTTATCAGGTAACAGATAAGCGATTTGTTTCAAATTATAAAAACGGAGCATGGGATGAAGGTGTCCTGACAGAGGATGCCACCATTACCATGACAGAGTGCGCAGGTGTGTTACAGTATGCGCAGACCTGTTTCGAAGGTTTAAAGGCATACACCACAGAGGATGGCAGAACCGTATGTTTCCGCCCGGACTTAAATGCGAGCCGAATGAAAGATTCCTGTGAGCGTCTTCAGATGCCCGTCTTTCCTGAGGATAAATTTGTAGAGGCAGTAAAAGAAGTTGTTCGTGCAAATGAAGCGTATGTGCCTCCCTTTGGATCAGGGGCAACACTGTACATCCGTCCTTACATGTTCGGAAGTTCCGCAGTTATCGGTGTAAAGCCTGCAGATGAGTATCAGTTCCGTATTTTCTGTACACCGGTAGGACCTTACTTCAAGGGCGGCGCAAAGCCCATCACGATCCGTGTTTGTGATTACGATCGTGCAGCCCCTCACGGAACCGGACATATCAAGGCAGGATTAAACTATGCCATGAGTTTATATCAGATCGTAGATGCCCATGAGCAGGGATTTGATGAGAATATGTATCTCGATGCTGCCACCAGAACCTACGTGGAGGAGACCGGTGGAGCAAACTTCATCTTCATCACAAAGGATGGTACATTGGTTACACCGAAGTCAGACAGTATCTTACCTTCCATCACACGCCGTTCACTGATGGTAGTTGCAGAGAAGTACTTAGGCATGAAGGTAGAGCATCGTCCGGTACGCTTTGACGAGATCAAAGATTTTGCAGAGTGCGGACTTTGCGGAACCGCAGCAGTTATCTCACCGGTAGGAAAGATCAATGATCACGGCAACGAGATCTGCTTCCCCAGCGGAATGGATGAGATGGGACCTGTAACCAAGAAACTTTACGATACTTTGACCGGCATTCAGATGGGACGCATCGAGGCACCGGAAGGATGGATCGTAGAGATCTAATTGTTACTGGTCACTCGTACCTCGTTCCAGTACCTCAAATTCTGCTTTGAAATAGAACGGGTATTGATTAAACTTTACATTTTTGCGTTCATAGAGTAAACTAAAAGGCGGATTCACGTTTGGTGGATCCGCTGCTTTGTGTTTTACAGGCGTTTCGGTAAAAGAAATGCTTTGCAAGGATGAATATAACAACATACATAGTTAAGGGAGGACAACATAGATGTTATCACAAAACATTCAGACAGCGTTAAAAGGAAATTCCGTGATCCGTGCCATGTTCAACGAAGGCAAGGAAATGGCAGCAAAGATCGGTGCAGAGAATGTATACGATTTTTCGCTGGGTAATCCGGCGACACCGGCTCCCGCCAGTGTCAACCAGGCGATCAAAGATACCGTCGACGAGTTGGATTCTATGGAATTACATGGATATATGGCAAATGCCGGTTATCCGGATGTTCGTACTGCCATCGCGGAGAATCTGAACAAGCGTTTTGGAACAGATTTTGATTTCCACAATATCATTATGACAGTTGGAGCAGCAGGCGGACTGAATATTATCTTAAAGACATTTCTTGATCCTGGTGATGAAGTCATTGCATTCGCACCGTACTTTGGCGAGTACCGCGGATATGCAGCAAATTTTGGCGGAAAGATCGTTGAGGTTGCCCCGAACTTAGAGACTTTCCAGCCGGATCTTGCAGATTTTGAAAAGAAGATCACAGAGAAGACAAAGGCTGTCATTATCAATACACCCAACAATCCCACCGGTGTGATTTACAGTGATGAGACAATGACACAGATGGGTGAGATCCTGTTAAAGAAAGAAAAGGAATACGCCCATGAGATCTACCTGATCTCTGATGAGCCTTATCGTGAGTTAGTATACGATGGAGAAGAGGTTCGTTTCCTTACAAAATTCTATCACAATACAATCGTGGGCTATTCTTTCAGTAAGTCGCTGTCACTGCCCGGAGAGCGTATCGGATATGTGGTCGTTCCCAATGAAGTGACCGATGCAGCCGATGTGCAGACCGGTATCGAGATCGCAAACAGACAGCTGGGTTTCGTAAATGCACCGTCTTTGATCCAGAAAGCAGTTGCAAAATGTTTGGACGAGCAGACGGATGTAGCATACTATGATAAGAACAGAGAATTATTATACGGGGAACTGACCAGAATGGGCTTTTCCTGCATCAAGCCGCAGGGTGCATTTTATCTTTGGGTAAAATCTC
>CAMBUC010000126.1 GCA_945871045.1 uncultured bacterium | reverse complement strand
AGGATCGGATGGTCTGCTGCCTGCGTGCGGAATTCCACTTGACGAAGACGTTTATGTGCGGAGCGCGCCGCCTCGCGGATCGTCTTTGCTAAAAGTTCCTGTGTCATAAAGTGGGAGCAGGAACAGGTTGCCAGATAACCGCCGTCTTTCACCAGTTTTAAGCCCTTCATATTGATCTCACGATAACCCTTGATGGCATTTTTCGTCGCTTCTCTGGATTTCGTGAATGCCGGGGGATCTAGGATCACCACGTCATACTGTTCCCCTGCTGCCGCAAGTTTCGGCAGTTCGTCCAAAACATTGGCGCAGCGGAAATGAACGGTGTTCTCCAATCCATTCAAACGCGCATTCGCATTCGCCTGCTCCACAGCATATTCAGAAATATCCAGCCCGGTCACATCTGCCGCACCTGCAATACCGGCGTTCAGCGCAAAGGTTCCCATATGAGTAAAACAATCTAATACTTTTTTCCCTTTACAGATACGCTGCATCGCCAGACGATTGTATTTCTGATCCAGAAAAAAACCGGTCTTCTGTCCATTTACCACATCCACCATGTAGTGTACGCCGTTTTCCACAATCTCAATATTTGTGTCAAACGGCTCTCCGATAAAATCTTTCACTTTAAGCAGACCTTCTTTTTTTCGCTCATTTGCATCGCTGCGCTCATAGACTCCGCGAATATGAATGCCATCTGCTGCCAGTGTTTCTTTCAGAAGTTCTACCAGTTTCCACTTAAACTGCTCCATGCCAAGTGCCAGACACTGCACCACAAGCACATCCTCATATTTATCCACTACAAATCCCGGCAGAAAATCTGCCTCCCCAAAGATCACGCGGCAGGATGACGTATCCACCGTCGTCTTTCTGTAATCCCACGCCCGCTGTACACGCATGCGCAGAAATTCCTCATCGATTTCCTGATCTACACGGCGCGTCATCAGACGGATACGGATCTTGGAATTCATGTTTATGAATCCACGTCCCATGGGATAACCGTCAAAATCATGTACGATCACAATCTCTCCGTTTTCAAATGCTCCCATGATCGTATCAATCTCGTTGTCAAAGATCCACATGCCGCCTGCCTTGATCGTGCGGCCCTCACCCTTTTTTAATGTAACGATTGCACTCATTGACCTGTTTCTCCTGTTTTGATACCTTTTTTCTCTCAATACCTTTTTTCCGCATGTTTCATTAGATCAGATTCGCAAAGATCATCGCCCCGAAAACAGTCAGAAGTCCGGATAACACGATTGAAAGACTACTCATCGCGCCTTCCACTTCACCCAGTTCCATCGCCTTCGTCGTACCGATTGCATGGGATGCCGAGCCGATTGCGATTCCCTTTGCCACCGGCTCTGTGATATGAAACACCTTGCAAACAGTCTCTGCTATCATATTTCCAATGATTCCTGTCACAATGATCACAGCAACCGTGATCGCCACATAACCACCCAGTTCTTCCGAAACACCCATTCCGATCGCTGTCGTGATGGACTTGGGTAAAAACGTCACATATTCACTATGATCAAAACGGAAGATCAGTGCCAACGCAAACACAGATAACATACTCGTCAATACGCCCGTAAGGATTCCTACCATGATCGCACGTATATTTTTCTTTAACGGCTCGAACTCCTCATACAACGGAATTGCCAGACTGACTGTAGCAGGTGTCAGAAGATAACTGATATATTTGGCGCCACTGTTATAAACCTCATAGGGCATGCGGGACACAAGAAGAAAGGTCATTGTAAAAATGATCGCCAACAGCAGTGGATTAAAGATCGCCAGTTTCAGTTTTTTCTTAATAAAGGTGCCTAAAAAGTATGCCCCCAAAGTGATAAATACGCCCAAAAAAACGGACGTTTGAAAAAAATCATTGAGCATTTTTGTTCTCCTTTCTGCTGCGGATCACCGTTTGTGTTACAAGTCCCGTCACTACCATCACCAGCACAGTTGTCAAAAATGTTACGATCACATAAGACAGCAAATGCTCCTCCAACAAATCCCAGGAATTGATCAGTCCCACAGCTGCCGGAATGAACATGACCGGCATGATCTCCACAAGAAAGGCTCCTGCATCTTTCACGGACGCCAACGGCACGATACCGGTGACCAGTCCGGCGAATAAAAGAACGATCCCGTAAATGCTGGCCGGAATTGATATGGGAATCAGTACATGTAAGATCTCACCAATAAAAGAAATGACTATGATCACAAAAAACTGTTTCAAATATTTCATAATTGCCTCCTACTCAATAATCTTTATATAAAATAACACCATCCACCGCCTTATGCAACTATCAGTTCCTCAATTCTGCCACCCAATTGTTTTGTTATAGTTTTACCGGCTCGATCCACATCTATATGCGCATCCTGCCGGAAGTTTTTATCGTATAGGAGACAAAGATTCCTATATGATAAAAAAAATGGGGATACCATAATGGTATCCCCATAAATAGTTTCAATTACATTATTTGCAAAGTTTCTTGAATTCGTCTGCTACGAACTGAACCTTTGTACCGATAACAACCTGAACACTTGTCTTTCCGGGTCTGATTACGCCTGCAACACCTGCCTGCTTGATCACCTTCTCATTTACAAGAGTAGGATCTTTAACTTCCAGACGAAGTCTTGTGATACAGTTGTCAATTGACTCTACGTTATCCTTGCCGCCAACACCTTCAAGAACCTTAGCAGCAACTGCTGTAAAATCGTTGTTTGCAAGAACTACATTTACCTCATCTTCCTCATCGTCTTCACGACCAGGAGTCTTGAGATCGAACATAGCGATTGCAAAACGGAATACTACGTAGAATACTACAAATGCAGCGATTCCAAGAGGAATGATCAACCATGTCTTCTGAGCAGCGGGAAGTGAAGCAGAGAAGATTAAGTCTGTAGCACCACCGGAGAAGCAGAAACCTGCTCTAAATCCGATAGCAACAACGATGGTTGTGAAAATACCGTAAAGTAATGCATAAACAAGGTAAAGAGCCGGAGCAAGGAACATGAAACTGAACTCGAAAGGCTCTGTAACACCACATACAAATGAACAAACTGCTGCAGAAAGAAGTAAACCAGCTGCTAATTTCTTCTTCTTGTCATTTTTAGCTGTATGTACCATAGCAAGCGCTGCACCGGGAACACCAAACATCATACAAGGGAAGAATCCTGACATGTACATACCAAGTGACCATGTAACGTCTGCTGATGTCTCACCAGCCCAGAAGTGTGAAAGATCACCAAGACCGATGGTATCAAACCAGAATACGTTGTTCAGTGCATGATGTAATCCAACAGGGATCAATAATCTGTTCAGGAATGCATAGATACCAGCACCAACTGCGCCCATACCAACGATATCCTCACCAAGAGCGATCAGACCACCGAAGATTAACGGCCATACGAACAAAAGAACTACTGATACAAGGATGGAAATCACACCAGCGATGATAGAAACGCATCTCTTGCCACTGAAGAATGATAACCAGTCAGGTAATTTTGTGTTCTTAAATCTGTTGTAGCAAGAAGAACCGATGATACCGGCGATGATACCGATGAACGGGTTAGCGATCTTGTCGAATGCGATTGTCTTGTTTACATCATCCGCAATAGAAGGAATGATCGTTGTAACAAAACCTGTGTTCAACAGTGTTGTGATCATGAGCCAAGAAGCAAGGGCAGCAACACCACCTGTACCGTCATGGTCCTCAGACATACCAACACCAACACCGATAACGAAAAGCAGTGCAATGTTGTCAATAAGAGCTGCACCTGCTTTTACAAGGAAAAGTCCCACAAGCGGAACGAATCCTGTAATGTCTCCACCCTGCATCGTAGCCGGGCAAAGAAGATAACCAATTCCCATCAATAAACCACAGATAGGAAGACATGCTACGGGAAGCATCAATGATTTTCCCAGTTTCTGAAGATACTTCATCATACTCGTACCCCTCCATAATAAAAATTTTTTTATAAAATGGCCATTTCCAAGGCCTTTTATACGAATTAAAGATTGCTTTCAAAGAAAGCCTGCATTGCCTCGATGGCAGCATCCTCATCTGCTCCCTCGGCACTCACTTCAACCTCTGCGCCCTGCTTTACACCGAGCATCATAACTCCCATCACGCCCTTGCTCAAAACAGTCTTTTTCGCGCCACAGGCAACGGTGATCGCACTCTCAAAATTCTTTGCTTCTTTTACGATCTGTCCTGCGGGTCTTGCATGAATCCCAAGTTCATCCTTTACTACATACTTAAAACTTTTCATAGGTAATCTCCTCTCGTATCAAACTCTTACTTTTTCAGTTTCAGGACTGTATCTCCAGCCTTCACGCTCGTTCCGGTCACAGGCACGATCTCTGAAAAATCATCGGTATTGCAGATGATCACCGGTGTGATCGTGTCAAATCCAGCCTCTTTGATCTTCTCCATGTCGAATTCCAAAACAAGGTCACCCTTCTTCACTTTGTCTCCAGTGCTTACATGAGGTGTATAATGCTGTCCCTTTAATGAAACAGTGTCCAGCCCGATATGAACTAAGATCTCAGCCCCACATTCAGCCTCAAAGGTGATCGCATGATTGGTGTCGAATAAAAGGGCGATGCTTCCGTCAACCGGAGCATAAACCTTTCCTTCTACCGGTCTGACCGCCATTCCTTTTCCAAGCATCTCCTCAGCAAATGTCGGATCTGCGATCTCGCTGCTCGCAACAGTCTCTCCGGAAACCGGAGCGCCAATCTCAATAAAATCGTTTTTCTTAAAAAATCCAAACATAGACAATTCTCCCCTAAATATAATAAGTTCGATTCCACATGAACTTTGTCTTTTAACAGTTTCTACAACACATAACTGTCGAAGCGCATAGCATCTTGTATAATTATATCAATCTAAACCATGAACTGTCAATTCTTTTTGTTTATTTTCATGATAAAATAAGCAACTTTTAGAAAAACTCTCGGCGATCGGTTCAGAATGAATCTAGGAAACAAAAAATTTCCTCAAAATCTTATAGCCCGTTCCATCAAGTTTCATACGTACCATCGCCACATCGCAGCCACTCTTCTCATACTCTTCCTGCGTCATGGAATACCGGAAGACATGATAGCCGGATCTGCTCCATATCATCGACAAAAAATACTTATTTTTTGCAACAACAGATACTCTATTCTTCATCACATCATAAGCATAGACTGCTCGTGCATCATAAAGTGAAAAGTATACCGTTCCGTTCTTGCCCCCGAGAACACTCACGCCATCCTGATATGTTTTTTTCATTAATTTTCCGGTAGCGATCTCATACACGCCAACACTATCCCCACCAAAATCACCCATACTGTAGTATACATACGATGGATCCGCGTTAACAAATTCAATCTCCGAAGTCTTTGTAAAGAACTTTTGTGTCTTTCCTGTTTTCAGGTCATAAGCCATTGCCACATTTTTTTCCGCAGATGCAAGATACTTTGAGTAATAAATTTTTCCATTTGACACGCCCATGCTCCACTTCATAAAATTGGTCGTGCTGTTTTTCACAAGCATTTTGCTGTTTTTTCCCACAAGAGACATGACAGCGATTCCTTTTATATCATCATATGTGCCGTCCCCCGTATTTATATGCGTTGTCTGGAAATAATAGATCTCTTTGTCATAAATCACCGGTTCCATTCATCATAATCTTTTTCTTCTAGTTCATCAATTACTTTCGGTTTGAGTCTTTGTTCCCGCCCTCAGCCGTATTCCGTATGCTACTGTCCCCACGGTTTGACAGATCAATCCAGTTTTTCAGACCACTGTGCTTCCTTAAAACCAACAAGCACCGTATCGCCATCTACGACCAATGGGCGCTTTACCAGCATCCCGTTTGTAGCAAGTAATTGTAACTGCTCCTCTTCACTCATTGCAGGAAGTTTGTCCTTCAACTGCATTTCTTTATAGAGAAGCCCACTGGTATTGAAAAATTTCTTAAGGGGAAGCCCACTCTCAGAATACCATTCCTTCAATTCGTCATAAGATGGGTTGTTTTCCGCAATATGGCGCTCCGTATAATCTATATGATGTTCATCCAACCACTTTTTCGCTTTCTGACAGGTTGAACATTTAGGGTAACAAATAAATAACATATCAAACACCTCCGAAATTCAATCTAATGTAAAATCATACTTCTTTAATAAGTTCAATATAAAACATCTTTTAGGTTCTTGCAATATCTTGTTGGACGGCGACCATGCCACCGCTGAACTTTAAAAACAACTATGCGTTTAAATTGACAACCAGACAAATACTGTCTATAATACTTTTATTACATTCGTAATATTTAAAAAAGGAGTTTGAAATGAGCGATTTGCCACAGATTTCTGAAGCTGAATTTGAAGTTATGAAAATCGTATGGAAACATGCGC
>CAMBUC010000125.1 GCA_945871045.1 uncultured bacterium | reverse complement strand
TGTCTTAACGTAGGCTGATATCCTACGGCTGAAGGCATACGTCCCAGTAACGCAGATACCTCTGATCCGGCCTGAGTAAAACGGAAGATGTTATCGATGAACAATAACACGTCCTTTCCACCTTTATCACGGAAGTACTCTGCCATAGTAAGACCTGTTAAGCCCACACGCATACGTGCTCCCGGCGGCTCGTTCATCTGTCCGAACACCATGGTGGTCTTATCGATAACGCCTGATTCCTTCATCTCGTAGTAGAGGTCGTTTCCTTCACGGGTACGCTCTCCTACACCGGTAAATACAGAGTATCCACCATGCTCGGTTGCGATATTGTGGATCAACTCCTGGATCAGTACGGTTTTTCCTACTCCCGCGCCTCCGAACAAACCGATCTTTCCACCCTTCTGATAGGGGCAGAGCAGATCTACGACCTTGATACCGGTCTCTAACATCTCAGAAGATGTTGCCTGTTCTTCAAAACTGGGAGCGGGTCTATGGATGGGCATATACTCCACATCTGTGGGAGCCGGCTGTTCATCAATGGGATCTCCGAGAACGTTAAAAATACGTCCCAATGTATTCTCACCAACAGGTACGGTGATGGGCGCACCGGTTGCCTTCGCATCCATGCCG
This sequence comes from uncultured bacterium, assembly GCA_945871045.1. Taxonomy (GTDB): domain Bacteria; phylum Bacillota; class Clostridia; order Lachnospirales; family Lachnospiraceae; genus W0P33-017. The sequence goes on along the minus strand of CAMBUC010000125.1, from coordinate 5,913 downwards.
CGCACCAGTCCGTCGGTGGGACCCATGGCAATACATTTTACGGTATCATCACCCAGATGCGATGCAACCTCAACGACCAGACGCTCACCGTTTTTACGGGTGATCTCAATCGCCTCGTTAATCTCCGGAATCTTTCCCTCAGGGAATTTGATATCCAGGACCGCACCTATGATCTGAGTGATTTTTCCAATATTTTCTGCCATTGTTTCACTCCTTCTATTTTTATTTAACTGATTGCTTCTGCGCCGGCAATGATCTCCGTCAATTCCTGAGTGATCGAGCCCTGACGCGCACGATTGTATTTCAAAGACAAATCACTTATCATGTCTTCCGCATTACTTGTAGCTGAATCCATTGCCTGCATTCTGGCCCCGTTTTCACTGGCAAGCGCTTCCACTAATGCACCGTAGAAAATACTGGTGACATATTTGGGAATGATCAGATCCAGTGCCTCTTCTACATTCGGCTCATAGTTCATGATCAATTTGTCATCTGCTGCCTGAATCTCCTCCTCAGAGAACTCTACGGGAAGTAACTTCATCAACTTCGGTACATGCACAACCGTATTTTTAAAATGTGTGTACGCAAGATAGATCTGACCGATCTCCCCTTTGGTAAACTCATCCAGTACCCGGGCGCAAACGGCTGCAGCATCCTCATAAGTAGGTGCTTCCATGATCTGCGAATGATCCTCTTTGATATGATAGCCATTGCGCTCTAATGCTTCACGTCCCTTGCTTCCGATACAGAACACTTCTACTTTGTCTTTTGGAAGAAGTTCCTGATTGGTAGTCACAAGTTTGGTCACATTTGCATTGTATCCGCCTGCCAATCCACGATTTGAAGTGATCACCACTACTGCGATCTTATCAGATGCACCGGATGTCAGATACGGATGGTTGATGTTGCCGGACTTTGCCAAAATGGATGTTACCGTCTGGTACATGTGGTTAAAATACGGGTCTGTAGCCTCCGCATGAAGTTTTGCCTTCTGCAGTTTTACGGTAGAAACTAATTTCATGGCTTTTGTGATTTGCTGCGTACTCTGTATGCTGCTTTTTCTGCGCTTGATGTCTCTCATCGAAGCCATATTTCTTCACCGCCTTTGTTTCTACTTAAAAGATTTTTTGCATTCTTCAATCGCCTGAATCAACTTCTTTTCTGTTTCCTCATCCATCTGCTTTGTCTCACGGATAGACTCCAGAATCTCCGGGTATTTCGTGGCAACGAACTCCAACAGTTCCCCCTCGAAGCGAAGAACATCTTCTACCGGAATGTCAAGCAGATAACGCTTGGTCGCTGCATAAATGATAACAACCTGATTCTCAACCGGCATGGGCTTATACTGCGGCTGCTTTAACATCTGCTGCAGACGGGTTCCCTGTGCCAGTGTCTCTTTTGTTGCATCATCTAACTCAGAACCAAACTGAGAGAATGCTGCAAGTTCGGTATACTGGGCAAGTTCAGTACGGATGGGCGCTGCGATCTTCTTCATCGCCTTGATCTGTGCAGAACCTCCTACACGGGATACGGAAAGACCTGCGTTGATCGCCGGACGGAATCCGGCATTGAACATTTCTGTCTCCAGATAGATCTGCCCGTCTGTAATGGAAATTACATTTGTCGGAATGTACGCAGAAACGTCTCCTGCCTGTGTCTCGATAATAGGAAGTGCCGTCAAGGAACCTCCACCCAGTTTATCGGACAATCTCGCTGCACGCTCCAAAAGTCTGGAATGCAAATAGAAGACATCACCCGGATAAGCTTCACGTCCCGGCGGTCTGCGAAGAAGCAGGGAGAGTGTACGGTATGCCGTTGCATGCTTACTCAGGTCATCATATATAACCAGAACGTCTTCTCCATTCTCCATCCATTCCTCACCGATGGCGCATCCTGCGTACGGTGCGATATACTGTAAGGGTGCTAACTCGCTGGCTGTAGAAGCAACAACCGTGGTATATGCCATTGCGCCGAACTCCTCCAGCGTATTCACGATGGAAGCCACGGTAGAAGCCTTCTGTCCGATGGCTACATAAATACACTTTACACCCTGTCCTTTTTGATTAATGATCGTATCGATCGCGATCGCTGTCTTACCGGTCTGTCTGTCACCGATGATCAACTCACGCTGTCCACGTCCGATGGGAACCATGGAATCGATCGCCTTGATACCGGTCTGCAACGGAGTATCTACGGATTTTCTGGAAATAACGCCGCTTGCAACTCGTTCGATCGGACGGTATTTGTCTGTCTCGATGGGTCCCTTGCCATCGATCGGCTGTCCAAGTGCATTTACAACTCGTCCGATCAATGCGTCACCGACGGGAACCTCTACCACGCGACCGGTGGTCTTAACGGTATCGCCCTCATTGATGTTCTTGTTAGCTCCGAGTAATACGGCACCAACATTATCTTCTTCAAGGTTCAATACCATTCCATATACTTCGCCCGGGAATTCCAAAAGCTCGCCCTGCATCGCATTTTCCAGACCATGGATACGTGCGATACCATCTGCCACCTGAATGACAGTACCTACGTCAGCAACTTGAAGCGTTGACGCATAACGGGCGATCTGCTCCTTGATCACGGAACTGATTTCCTCTGGTCTCAAATTCATGGAGCGCATTCACCTACTTTCAACTGTATTTTTGATAATTCCGAACTGAGTGTTGCCAGTTTACTCTTTATACTGCTGTCAACAACCCGGTCCTTGATACGAATGACCATTCCCCCGATAAGAGAAGGGTCTACCTCATAGTGCATTTCAAATTCCACATAATCTGTGGTCGCCAGAAGTTTTTCTACCAGATTTGCCTTCTGGATCTCACCCAGTGTCATCACTGTAGTGACATAAGCAGTACCGATATGTTTGTATTCCTTGGCCTGCTCGATAAAATATTCAAGTACAGCGGTGGTATCGTTATAGTGGTCTTTTTCCACTAACATCCGAAGTAAGCCCACCAATTCATCCTTGATGCGACCCTTGAAGATATTTTCCAGCGTCGCGATTTTTTCCTCTTTTACGATCTTCGGATGATTCATCAGTCGATTTAGCTCATCGTGACTCCCAATCACTGAGAGCACACCTTTGGCCTCCTCCAAAAACGAATCTAACTGGTTGGATTCCACTGCTAATTCAAACAATGCATCACCGTATGTCTTGGATACTAGCTTAGCCATGTTGAATCACCCATTTCCTTTATTGTCTCATCGACCAGTTGGTTCTGAATATTGACATCGATATTTGCGCTGATAACCTTTGCTGCCATAGCGGATGCTACAGCGATCATCTCCTGCTTCATCTCGTCAACAACACGCTTCTTTTCAAGCAATGCCTCCTCATTGGCACGGGCAATGATGCGTGAGGCTTCTGCTTTTGCCTCTTCCACGATCTTCGCTTCATTTCGAAGCGCCTTTTGCCTTGCCTCTGAAAGGATCTCCTCTGCTTCCTTGTCAATGTTCTTCAATTTGTCTTCATACTGTGCTTTCAGTGCTGCTGCATCACTCTTGTCTGCCGCTGCATCATCCAACTCTGTCTTGATCTTTAACTTACGGTCTTCAAGCATCTTCCGAACCGGGTTAAAGAGCAGATAACTCATTGCAAGGAACAGGAAAAATACCGCAATTGCAAGCAATATCACATCATGTACCAACTGCATGTCCAGATCAAATAATCTTTCCATAACCGAGAAGTGTTACCTCCTTTTTTATTGATATGATATCCTATCTTGCTAACGGCTTTACGAACATTAACAGAAGTGCTACTACCAGACCATAAAGACCGGTGGTCTCTGCAACTGCCTGTCCAAGTAACATGGTAGATGTGATATCTCCCTTTGCACCGGGGTTACGTCCTACTGCTGACGCACCGTGTCCTGCTGCAATACCCTGTCCAATACCAGGTCCGATACCGGCGATAACTGCCAAACCGGCACCGATTGCTGAACAACCTAAGATAAAATCTGTACCTGTGAAATTCTCCATGATAAATTCCTCCTAATTAAAAAATCATTCTTAGTACTCGCCATCTTCAATGGCCTGATTAACGTATGTCATCGTTAACATACAGAATACATATGTCTGGATTGCTCCTGAGAACAGATCAAAGTACACATGCAAAGCTGCCGGCCAGATCAAAGCAAACTTGGAAATCAGCGTGTAAACCAGTGCCTCGATAACTACGCCGGAAAGCACGTTTGCAAACAAACGCAAAGACATAGATACGGGAACTGCCACATCACCGATCAGATTGATCGGCGCCCAAATCGGCCATGGATCACACAAGCCTTTCAATACACCGGAAACATGCTGGTGCTTGAACTTCTGGAACGTAATGATCGAAAACGTGATCAATGCCAAAGCCAGTGTTGTTCCATAATCTGCCGTCGGCGGCCGCAGTCCGAGCAAACCGGAAATATTGCTAAGTAAGATGAAACAAAAGATCGTTCCAACATAGTTTGCAAAATATTTCGCGTTATGCCCCATCGCATTCTCTACCATGCCATCCAGTTTTTCTACCACAAGTTCCACGATATTCTGAAATGTATCGGGCACTTCCGTGGCATGCCTGATCTTTCTGTTCGCGGCAATCGAAAATGCCAGCAGAAGCAGCATGACTAACAGGATACATACATGCGAGGTCGTAATCCAGACTGTCTGTCCGAAAAATGTATAAGAAAACAGACCGTGGATCATAAAATCCACTTCTGAATCGGCGGCCATTAAAATTTCATACTCCAAACTTTCACCTCCTTTTTTTCTCACTTATCTCGTCAATAGGACGATCATCTTTTTTGTGAAATCGATCAAACAGTGGCTGTGCATAGGCAGAAAATTTCAGGCCCAGCACGCCGAAGAATGCCGGAAGTATCATGCCTAAATTGAAATAACACATCACTACAAGCACAGCCAATACTACTACATATCGGATCATGGCAGAGGCGATCGTCTTTTTTCTGGCTCCATCCTCTGTACCGATACAAACCGCATCCTCGATAGATATTGCCATATGGATCGCCATAAAAAGTGCGCATCCGATACCAATCCAAAGCCCCGTGGAATATCGAAGTTTGTCATCTACCAGCCATACACCTGTCACCTGTAACAAAATTCCATATATGATTATTACCAAAACCAGACCCGGTAATGCTTCATTGAGTCTTTTTAACATCTGATCTTTCCTTTTCTATTTCTTTTTCATCATGCTCCTTGTGATCGTTTTGTCGCTTTGGTTGATAGATCCTTCGGGCAAATACAAACACATTTCGCATGCCGGCCAGCGCCCCAATGGAAAAAAAAGGAATCGCAAGCCAGGAAATATTCAGTTTTTCTCCAAGCCAGGCTCCAAACAGGGTACATGCGAATATCGGAACCATCATATTGATACCGAATTGCATAACCATAGCAAAGGATTGAAGGATCTCTCTGTTATTTTTCATAATTGCTACCAATCTGTACTAGTATACCATTTTTTTAATAGATGTGTCTATACATTTAACGCGATCTGTCTATTTGTGCGCGAATATTTGTAGTAACGGATACCCGCTGCGTCCATCATTCTTTTGGAGGCGATGACAGAGGGCGTATGCTCATACTTGTCACTGTCATATACAACGGTCTTAATGCCGCTTTGGATGATCGCTTTTGCACACTCATTACAAGGGAACAGCGTCACATACAGTTTTGCGCCTTCTAAACTGCCACCGCGATAATTTAAGATCGCATTTAATTCACTATGCGTAGTATACAGGTATTTATTATCTAACGGATCTCCCTCTCTGGTCCAGGGAAATTCATCGTCGGAACAGCCCATCGGAAAACCATTGTAACCCATAGATAAAATCTTATTGTCCTCACTCACGATACAGGCGCCAACCTGTGTATTCGGGTCTTTGGAACGCATACCAGACAGCA
>CAMBUC010000124.1 GCA_945871045.1 uncultured bacterium | reverse complement strand
CTCTTCGGTCATGGTGGCGATGGCTGAAGCGTTCGCCGTGATCCCACTGAGCAGATAGTACATAATGCCGCCGCATACCATGGCAAGCAGGGAAACCGGATTGTCATCCAACAGCCCGATCGCGATCGGCATCACGTAGGGCACCTGAAAGATAAATGCCAGCGGTGTAAGCACTGCATAATACCCTTTTTTCGGCAACAACCGGAAATAGAGCAAAAACAGCACCAGCATCACCAAAAAGCAAACCGCACATGCTGCCAATGATAGTGAATACAAATGCAGCAACACGAATACCGCCGCAAATACAACGATCATGTTCACCGGAAGCAATGCACAGGACAATGCCAATACGATGATGAGCGTCATACTGTTGAGCCCGGTCATATAGCCCATACGTGAGCGTATCATAAAAAATGTGAGAAATGCTAATATACTTCTGATTGCGGGCACCAGATAGACTTCCGACTTGCTGCAGAAGCCCCGGATCCGCTCCTTAATCTCCAACAATACCGTCATGATTTTTATTTATTCCCCTCCGTCTCCTTCATAACTTCCGATCAGGCGTTTCAAATGTCTTTGATAACCCCTGATCTCTTTTTTTGTACGGGTATATTTTGTTTCTGCATACACAAATACCGCAGCCAGATAGATCCCCATACATACCAGATACCGTAGAATGATCGTTATGGCAAACTGCTTTAAGTCCATCGTATGGATCGATTCCATCAGCATCTCCATATTGCAGATGCCCCACATCAGCAGTATGACACCAAATGCGACTGTCCCACTGACAAATGCTTTCAGCAGATGCAGTCCAACATAATCTCTTCGAAAATATGCGATGACCGGGAATACATCTTTTCCCTTCCGGTCGTTAAATGCCTGCAATTGCACCATGCGGCGCACGCGTTCGTTGTGAATCATATAACACCCCATCATCCGCCTCCTGCCTGAAAAAACAGTAGTCGACGCCTCATCTTATTACATAGTTGATTGCATTATATCATATGTTTCTATAAATTACAAAACAAAATGAAAAGTACCGCAATCTGCGGTACTTTTCGTTTTGCGTTTCTATGCCATTGGATTATAATGATCTCATTCGGCTCTTAGGATCACTGATATCTTTTTTAGCAGGACCTGCTTCTTTGCTTAGGGCGTTCATTAAATTATTCGTGAGTTTTCCTTTGCACTTGTCGCAATAACGGCCGGTCTTGATCGTTGCTCCGCACACTTCGCACTCCAGACCTACCGGCGAATCATCAGAAAAACAAAGCCGCTCTTCCCGTACCCACTGTCTGAGCTGGGCGACGGACACCTGATTGGCCTCGGCGATTTCCTGCAACGGCGCTGTCTTGTGATCCCAGATATAAAGTTTTACCTTCTGGAACTTTTTCTCCAGTTCCGCTGAACAGGCAGGACATCTTACCGGTCCCGCAATATAATTAAACAGTCTTTTACATGTTTTACATGATCTCACTTCCATAGTCCAAACCTCCCGTGTCCCCTCCGCCTATACAGATGCAGAGAACGTATACTTTTTTTATTCCTGCACTCATCAAGACCTCCGCAGCGGCATCCACCGTGCTTCCGGTCGTGTATATGTCATCGATGAGTAATACCCTCTCTAATTTTACTATCTTTTTCGACATTTGAAAAGCATTTTTCAGATTATTTTTTCGTTCTTTTGCTTCCAGCTGTCTTTGGGGTCTGGTGTTTACCCTTCGGACCAGTAGGTCTTTTTCCATAGGAATGCCTGTGTACTCCGAGAGTTTTTGCGCGATCAGTTCCGCCTGATTGTAACCGCGCCGGCGCCTTCTCTTTTTATGAAGAGGAACGGGGATGAGCGCATCCGGTGCGATCCGCCGGATCCATTCGCCCTGCGTCCTGTAGGCTTCTTTGGCATAAGCGGCGGCGTAATCCCGTCGGTTTTTGTATTTCAGCCGGTGCATGCTGGCGACGACCGCCCCCTGATAGACGAACACCGCTCTGCCCTGAGTAAATTTATGAGGATGACGCATGCAGTCTGCGCAATATTCCCTTCGCACCCGGTCCCGTTCCAGCGGTTTTCCGCATTTCATGCAAACAGGCTGCGCGGCACGCACCAGTTTTTTCTCACAGGACGGACAGATCTCAGCAATCCCGTCATCTGTGAGCAGTTGTTCCTGCACTTCGTCACAGATCGGACAGGTGGCAGGATAAAGAAGTTTCATGAGAAATGTTGTGATGATTTTTATGATATGCACATATTTCCTTTCTGCTCAATCAAACGCTCCTTCAGTCCCGAGTAGCGCCTCTGTTCCTGCACGTTTTCGACCATCTGACCAAACACGCGGTCATCCCCTACCAGTGTCACGCATTTTCGTGCCCTAGTGACTGCCGTGTAGAGCAGGTTGCGATTCATGAGTGGGCGCGGGCCGGACAAAAGGGGGATCACTACGGCGGGATATTCGCTTCCCTGGGATTTGTGGATCGTGATGGCATAAGCCAGTTCCAACTCTTCCAACAGACCGAAGGGATATTCCACGATCCGGCCTTCCTCAAATTCCACGGTGACACTTTGGGCAAAGGAATCGATGATGCGGATGATTCCCATATCTCCGTTGAAGACGCCCATGCCTTTTTCGATGGCTATCCCATAGCGGCTGCGCACTTCCCACTCTAACTGATAGTTATTTTTCGTCTGCATCACTTTGTCGCCCTCGCGAAACATGCCGTTTGGGCGCTCTTTTTCGGATTTGGATGCATCGGGCGGATTCAAATAGTGCTGGAGCACCGTATTCAGATGTTCCACGCCCAGCAAACCTTTTCGCATGGGCGTAAGTACCTGAATATCCATGGGCTTTGCCTCTACGTATTTTGGCATTTTCTGGAGCACCAGCTGGAGGGTCACATTAATGATCTGATCTGCATCATAACGCTTCAGGAAAAAGAAATCCATGCTCTTGTTGTCCAACGTGACGGCTTCGCCCCGGTTGATGCGATGGGCATTGACGATAATATCGCTCTCCTTCGCCTGACGGAAGATCTCTGTCAATTCCACCACCGGCAACTCTTTTGAAGTAATGATATCTTTCAGCACGCGGCCCGGTCCGACGCTGGGCAACTGGTTCACATCCCCTACTAAGATCAGTCTGGTTCCGGGTGTGATGGCTTTTAACAGTGAATTCATAAGCGGCAGATCCACCATGGACATCTCGTCGATGATGATGGCATCTGCTTCCAAGGGGTTGCTTTCATCCCGGCCGAAGCCTACATTTTCTTCTCCTCCAAGTTCTAACATCCGGTGGATCGTGCGGGCCTCATAGCCGGTGGTCTCGCTCATTCGCTTGGCCGCGCGGCCGGTGGGCGCCGCCAGCATGAAATCCAGCCCTTCCAGATCAAAATAATGGATGATGGAATCGATGGTTGTGGTCTTTCCGGTTCCCGGTCCTCCCGTGATCACAAGCACTCCCTCCCGGGCTGCCGCCACTACTGCCTGTTTCTGATGCTCTGCCAATTCCATGCCGGTCTCTTTTTCAATCCGCTGAATGCATTTGTAAACATGCGCTTCCGAAATATCCATCGTCACGTTTAACTGTCTTAACATATACGCCACATTGGATTCCATATTATAAAATACAGTAGCGTAAACATGCACCCGGTCTCCTTCCCGTTTTAAGACCAGTTTGCGTTCCATCGCCAGATCCATCATATTTTTCTCCACGCTTTCCGCCGGAACGGTCAGCAGTTCCACTGCCTTTGCCACAAGCAGTTCCTGTGGAAGATAGGTATGGCCCTCCGCTGCTGCCTGCTGCAGGCAATAGATCATGCCGCTTCGGATCCGGAAGTCTGAATCTGTGCGGATACCGACTTTTGATGCGATCTCATCCGCGATCCGAAAGCCCACGCCGTCGATATCATCTGCCAGCCGATACGGATTTTTCTGTAAGATGCTATAGATTTCTTCCCCATATGTATGGTAGATCTTGACGGAAAGTGTCAGGCTGATGCCATACTGCTGCAAAAAAAGCATTGCGGAACGCAACGAACGCTTGTCTTCTACCTGTGCGCTGATCTCCTGCGCTTTCCGCTCACTGATCCCTTTGATCTCCGCCAGACGCTCCGGTTCTTCTTCTATAATGCGAAAGGTGTCTTTTCCAAACCGGCGCACGATCCGCGCTGCCAGCGCTGCCCCTACGCCTTTGATCGCTCCCGATCCAAGGTAGCGCTCAATCGCCAGTTCATCCTCCGGCTCTTTTTCCGTGAACCGGGCCGCCTTAAATTGCCTGCCGTAACTGGGATGATCCGTATATTCGCCTTCCAGTTCCACATTCATGCCGTCGGTCAGACCCATGAGCATTCCCACACAGGTGGTCATCGTCTCACCGGTCACCAGTTCCAGCACCGTGTAGCCGTTTTCACTATTTTGAAAGATGATATGATCCACGTATCCGCTGATCTTCTCCATGTATTGTTTGCTCCTTTGTCAAAAATGGGTGGGCTACGCCCACCCATTTTTTGCTGTTATTCTTCGCCGGAAACAGCGCCGGTCGCTGCTACTGCAGCCGCATCTTCGGCTACTGTCTTCTCAGGGGAAATATGATAGTTCCTGCACATCTGCTCGTACAGCGTCTGTGTCATGCGATTTCCCACTTTGTCAACGATCTGGTCTGCCACTTTTTCCCCCACCTGTCCCATAAAGTACTCTGTGAGCTGGGAATTGGAAGAGTCTTCGTCTCCCTTTAAGGATTCCTGCACATTTTTTAAGATCTGCTCCACGAAATAAGATTCGAAGTCTTTGATGGCAGCCTTCATTTCCTCCTCAGTGGAATTTTCGTTGATCCCGCTGATGGACTTGTTGACAGCGCCTGCGGATGCTGAGTTGTTTGCATTCTGCGCCGTCTGCGTCAAATAGTTGTACATATTGTCATTGATCGAAATACTCATGCTGTCGTCCTCCGGTGTAAAATCCTATCATCGTCTGTTCTCACTGATTCAAAAAACTATCGTTTCAACTGATTTGCCTGACCAAGCATGTCATCTGCCGCCTGAATCGCTTTGGAGTTTAACTCATACGCGCGCTGTGCAACAATCAGGTTTACCATTTCGTCTGCCACCTGCACGTTTGAGGACTCCAGCCAGTTCTGACGCAGTTTGCTCGTGATCAGATTGACATTCGCATCGTTTTCATTTAATGCGTTTCCGGAGGCTGCGGTCTCTCTGTAATAAGTGCCGGCAACCTTTTCCAATCCGGCAGGATTATTGAACTGCCACAGACCGATGGTCTGGTTGAGACTGACATAGTTGCCGTCGGGGGTTTTATAACCAACCTCACCGCTGGCAGTCATCTGGACAGTATTTGCATCGATGTTTTCCGGGATGACGATGGGCTGGCCTTCACGATCCAGCACATAATAACCGTCGGAGGTCGCCAGTGTCAGTCCGTCGGTGCCATTGGTCCAGAAAAAGTTTCCGTTTTTCGTGTAACTGATCTCGCCGTCCACTCCCTGAATACCAAAGAAGCCGTCTCCCTCAATGGCGAAGTCCGTGTTGCTTTCGGATGCGATCAACTCGCCTGGTTTGAAACTGGAGGTCATGGATGCCACACGGGTTCCGAGACCAACCTGTGCCGGGATGGGCTTTTGTTCGCCGTTTGCGGTGGTGGTACGGGTCTGCAGCGTCTGGTAGAGCAGGCTCTTGAACTCTGCTTTTTCACTGCGGTATCCGGTGGTATTGACGTTTGCCAGATTGTTGGCGATGGTATCTACGTTTGTCTGCTGGGCCAGCATGCCGGATGCTGCGCTCCAAAGTGCTCTCATCATAATTTATACTCCTTTTTATACGCGTCCAACATTATTGACCGCCTTGTCAAGCATGCCGTCGATGGTCTGAAGGACCTTCTGGTTTGATTCGTAGGCTCTGGTGATGGTGATCATGTTGACCATCTCAGTGACTACGTTCACGTTCGATGCCTCGATATACCCCTGTCTGACCCGGGCGTCAGATGCTGCGATCTGCGCGCCGTCCACGGGCTGATAAAGGTTCTCTCCATATTTTTCAAGGTAATTGTAATCCTCAAAATCAATGACACCCAGTTGAGCCACTGTCTGTCCGTCCTGATGGATATAGCCCTGCTCGTCGATGGTAAAGGGCAGGTTCGGGTCTAACTGAATATAATTGTTCTCGTTGGGATCTGAATTCACAGCGCCGTTCTGATTCAGTATGTAATCACCGTCTTTTGTCACAAGATAGCCCTGTGTATTGACTGTGAATGCACCGTCCCGGGTGAATTTCACGGACGTCTCACCGTTTTTGCTGGTGAACGAAACGGCAAAAAATCCGTCCCCATCCAATGCGACATCATATTGGTTATCGGTAACCTGAAAACTTCCCTGACTGTAGTCCGTGTAGGTTTCTCCGATCTTTACACCGGGATACATGCCCCCGAGCCTTTTCGGGCGTCCCAGATCCGATGACTGGTCTTTGATCTTTACGGCCAGCTGTTCATGGAAGGTCTGTGAAGTTGCACCTTCTTTTTTATAGCCGTTCGTATCAGCGTTTGCCAGATTGTTTGTCATGACATCCATACGGTTCATTTCGTTGACCATTCCCGACCAGGC
>CAMBUC010000123.1 GCA_945871045.1 uncultured bacterium | reverse complement strand
CAGTTTGTAACACAGGTCCTCATGGTCGATCTTGTAAGGGATCTCCCCGGTCCGATCCACATACTCGGCAGCATTAGCAGGTTCGATAGAAACTCTGCCATCCACTGTCTTTACATAGGGATTATACAAGGGGTTGATATCGATCGCCATACCAAGTCCGTGCTTTGAGATGATCGTCGTATGGGACACAAAACGGAAATTAAACGCGGATGAATTATTGTCACGCATAGAGGCCTCATCATTCGCATCATATTCGTCCACCAAGCGAACTTTCTCTATGGGATATTTCGCTTGATACAGTTCCTTAAAAATTGCAAGTACATCCTCTGCGATGGCTTTGTTCACGACCAGTTCTCCCTGCTTCGTTTCCCCATCAAATCCTGTATGTAAAATATGCACATAACGCAGTTCCTCTCTGCCGATCGTGCAGAGGGCTTTGTAGGATTTCCCCTGCATTTTCTGAAACACATCATCCGGGATGGACGATATATAAAACTGATCCTCTTCCCGTTCCTCCGTCTCCTCCTGCGAGATCTGCGTATCTGTTTCTTTCAGATCTTCCTTCGCTTCATTAGGAATTGGCTCCGCATTTGGAAGGATTTCTTCTATTTCTTTCTTCTCTTGTTCTTCGGGTGCCGGTTCTTCAGCGAAACTATGGGTTTCTTTATTTGTATCGTTCCATTCCTGCTTCTCCTCATTGCACTGCAGTTTCTTCGACTCTTCCTTCTCTTTTCCCGGAAATTTTGAGGCAAAAAACACGGAAGAAACTGCCAATACACCCGCTGCGATACTTGCGATTGTAAATCCCGTTTTCTTTTTCATGATCCATCCTCTTTTCACTGATGACTGAGGTAACTATTCAGACCCCATCTCGATTCCGCTAAAGTTCCATCTCGATGTGGCTTCTCGCCAAAGAAATTTCCAAAAATATCGTCATTCATGCAAGCATGATTCCGATAGTGGTTATTCGGAATTCGCTTCGCTACTTCCTCACGAATGTAAATTGCTACGCATTTACATTCAAATTGCCTTGGCTCTGAATAGTTACATTTTATCATTCACAGAAAGACAAATCAATGAATTTGTCAGGGAATCGCTGCTTTTTCCTTCTATATATAGCAAGAACTCTCGGTTACTGTTCTTTCCACCACTCCAAAAATTTTTCTACCGACGGATTCACATTCTCTTTCGCCCATACCATCTCAAAATTTAGCGTTTCTGCCGTTTTGTCACTTTTCATAACAGGAATGATCGCCAGTTCTTCACTTTTGGTGTATGGACGAACGATATATTCCGGCATGAGACTGACTCCCATTTCAAGGGATGCCATTAACATGATCATCTCCGGTTCTTTTTCAACGGCGACTACCTGAGGCAAAAATCCACCCCTTTGATAAACCCACAGCATCTCTTCCATTTCATCCCGGGATCTTGCTGCCGGCTGCATGATAATAAAAGATTCTTCTTTTAAATCTTTACATTCGATCTCTGTCAATTCTGACAGCCGATGATTTTTCGACAGCACAACAAAGATCGGATAACTTTTCATATACATGCGATTCATATGTTCATAATTTCTCTGATGGGGCTGCACGGTAAGGGCCAGATCACACTCGCCTCTTTGCAGTGCATCCATCAAGCCGCTCATGGTATTCCTCAAAAGTTTGAGTTTGATATTTGGAAATACCTCATGGAAGCCCCGGAGTATCTCATAGCAGTCACTCTGTCCAAAACCGCTGACAAATCCGATGGTGATCTCCCCATCAACTCCCTTGGAAGCCATTCGTGCAAGACGCATAGCTTCATCACTGCGTTTTAGTATCGCTCTGGCTTCTTTTAAATAGACAGATCCTGCCGTTGTCAATTCGATGCGGTGCTTGTCACGGACAAACAACTGTACCCCAAGTGTTTTCTCCAGTGCCTGCATCTGCTGGGTCATTGCAGTCTGGGAAATAAAGCATTCCCGGGCTGCTTTCGTAAAGTTTAAGTGCTCTGCGGCACTGACAAAATATTCCAACTGATTAAAATTCATAACATCCTCCGGAACTTGTAATAAGTTTTTCTTATGATCTATTTGTATTTTACTATTAGACAAATAATTTTTCCAGTGTCATAATAAGAAAAACTTGAGAAACAACAAATCAAATCATTCAAGGAGGACAACACAATGAATCATGAAATTCCTTACAAAATATATCTGACAGAAGACGAGATCCCCAAGGCATGGTACAATCTGCGTGCGGATATGCAAACGAAGCCGGCACCGTTATTAAATCCCGGCACCTTACAGCCGCTGACAGCAGAAGAACTTTCACCGATCTTCTGTAAAGAATTGGTGGATCAGGAACTGGATGATACCACACCTTTTGTAGAAATTCCTGCAGAAATCCGGGATTTTTATAAAATGTATCGCCCCGCTCCCCTTGTAAGAGCGTATTATCTGGAAAAAGCACTGGGAACACCGGCCCATATCTATTATAAATTTGAGGGAAATAATACGAGCGGAAGCCACAAATTAAATTCCGCCATCGCCCAGGCATATTACGCAAAGAAGCAGGGACTGAAAGGCGTGACTACAGAGACCGGCGCCGGTCAGTGGGGAACTGCTCTTTCCATGGCTTGCGCTTACTTTGATCTGGATTGCAAAGTTTTTATGGTAAAAGTTTCCTATGAACAGAAGCCTTTCCGAAGAGAAGTTATGCGTACCTATGGTGCAAATGTAACTCCGTCTCCGTCCATGGATACGGAAGTGGGACGCAAGATCTTAGAGGCGCATCCCGGAACAACCGGTTCTCTTGGATGTGCGATTTCGGAAGCCGTTGAAGTTGCTACGAAAAACGAAGGATATCGTTATGTATTAGGAAGCGTGTTAAATCAGGTACTGTTGCACCAGTCCGTGATCGGTCTGGAGGCAAAAGCCGCCCTTGACAAATACAACATTACGCCTGATATCATTATCGGCTGTGCCGGCGGCGGTTCAAACCTCGGCGGACTGATCGCACCCTTCATGGGCGAAAAACTCCGGGGTGAAAAAGATTATCGTTTTATCGCAGTAGAACCAGCCTCATGCCCCAGTTTCACCCGTGGTAAATTTGCATATGATTTCTGCGATACCGGCATGATCTGTCCTCTGGCAAAAATGTACACCTTAGGAAGCGGATTTATTCCTTCTGCAAATCATGCGGGCGGACTTCGTTTCCATGGCATGAGCAGCACACTCTCTCAGTTGTATCATGATGGCTATATGGAAGCAACCGCTGTAAAACAGACCTCTGTATTCGAAGCCGCTGAACTTTTCGCAAGAGCTGAAGGTATCCTTCCTGCCCCCGAAAGTTCTCACGCCATCCGTGTTGCCATTGACGAAGCGCTGAAATGCAAGGAAACCGGAGAAGAAAAGAATATTCTCTTTGGTCTCACCGGAACCGGATACTTTGATATGATCGCTTATGAGAAATTCCACGATGGAAAGATGACCGATTTTATTCCTACCGACGAAGATCTCGCCGAAGGATTTAAGGGGATTCCGAAGTTTCCCGGAAATGAATTTTAAGAGATAAGATAATAAAAAACGGGTTCGCTATGCTGCATCTGACATGCGAAAGCAAAGCAAACCCGTTTTTTTATTTTCCCTGCATCTGACAAGTGATAGCATCAAACACTCATTTTTTATTTTAATCCAAGACTCTTTAAGATCTCATCCAACGCCAGCGAGTAGTCATCCCGCTCATCAATGTCATACAATTCTCTTGCCTGGGCTTCTGTCACATTAAACTGATCCTGTAACTGCTTTACGGTTTCAGAAACAAGGGCATTCATCTGAACAGTCACACCCCACTCTTCTGCCTCTGCCATATGAAGGTCAGATCTTCCGAGGGCACGAACCAGACAATCCAATGCCAGATCGAAATTGCGCACCTCCATCATGGAATAATAAGCATTCAGTTCTGTCTGGACACCTGCAAGGGCTTTCGCCCGCTCGTACAGGGCAGTCTCGCTCTCTCCGATCTTCACAGAACTCAGTTCTTCGTAACTGCTGACATAATCTCCCCGGTCAAAACATTGCTCCGCTGTCCGAAGGGCATTTGCCTTCATCAACATCTTATTGCCCAGAAAAACGAAGGCAAATATGGAAACAGCCAAAAGCCAGATCATGATCACCGGTCCTCTGGGAAGCGGTTTTTCACGCGGGCCTTTTTCCTTTGGCTTCTTTTCTTTTTTCGGTTTTTCCGGCTTTGGTTCCTTCTTTTTCTTCTCTTTTGGCTCTTTTTTCTTTTTCTCTTTCTTCTTTTTTTCCTTTTTCTTTTTCTTCTTGTCCGGCTTTCCGTCCGATTCACCCATCATATCTCCGCTCATCGCACGTAAGATTTCCAGATTCTCGTCAGAAATATTGTCAAGGTCATCTTCACCTTCAACTGTTTGCGAGGCCAGATCTTCATCATCCTCGTCTTCACCGAACAACAAGTCCATGAACTTTGCAAAAAAGCCTTTTTTCTTTTCTTTTTTCGGATTCTTTTCCGCCTGACTGCTCTCTACCAGATCCGCAGCATGGGCAAGACTTTCCGGTTCTGCACTCAGATCTTCCAAAGAAATGGATTGTTCATCGGCTTCCAACATTTTTCCGATATCGGAAAGCGCTTCATCTTCTGACAGACTATTCAACAGTTCTTCGATCCCGGCATCGTCCAAAGCACCATCTTCCGGTAAAATCGTTTCCCCATCACCAAAAGACATCCCTGCTGAAAGAAGCGGATCTTCTCCTTCGTTCATCGTCATGCCACCCAGTAGATCCTCTCCTGCAGGACCAAACTTTTCGTCTTCAAAGAGACTGCCCAATGCCTCCATCCCTTCCGGCGGCGCATCCATCCCCAACACGGGTTCTTCGTCCGGCAACTGCAACTCTGCCGAAGAATCTGAAGGGCCAGACAGATCAGAAGCAGGACTCCCATCATCCGTCTGAAATGAACGAAAATCATCCACCGGCAGTTGAAGATCACTCATAAGATCCACATCATCCACCGGCGGTTTTTCCTGAGACTCACTCACCAGCTGTTCGATCTGATCCATATAATCGTCATCATCTGCAGCCTGTGCGTTCTTCGTTCGCTCAAACTCCTGCATATCATCGTCAAGTTCAGCCTCAAAGGCTTCTAAAAACTGATCCGCATCTTCTTGTTTTAACTCTTCCTCAAACTCCCGCAGAAATTGGTTCTCTCTGACTATTTCAAGGGCTTTCATTGTCTTCGGCGGCAGATTTTTCTTTGTCATATAGGGATCTGCAGTCTGTTTTTTCTGTTCAAAATCCTCATCGAACTCACTCAGTTTTCTTGTCACATTATTTAACAGACTATCCAAATAATCCTCATTGTTAGGCACAAAATCTCCCTCCTTTCATCACGAAAAGTGAGAGTGTCAGAAATAACACGATATTTCTGAACGCTCTCACTCATTTTTCATTCAAAATACTGAGATTACTTTCCAGAATGAATGATCAAACGATCCACGGTATCTACTAACTGTCCGATCTCCGGTTTGGTCAACTGTGCATCTGCACCAAGCGACTCACCCTTACGACGCATCTCCTCATTCACCAGAGATGAGAAGATAATGAGCGGGATATCCTTCAATTCGCCGTCTGATTTCACGAGTTTTGTCAACCGGTGACCATCCATGATCGGCATCTCAATGTCTGTGATAATACAATGTACCTTTTCGTGGGCAGTGCCTTCTTCTTTGTACTGAACAAGTTTGTCCCAGGCTTCTTTTCCATTACCACATACGTTTAAGTTTGTATAACCGGACTTCTTCAAGCAATCTGTGATCAATTTGCTAAGAAGCGGTGAATCCTCTGCCATTAAAATAGGAGAATCACATCTCTGACGCTCGCCGCGTTCTTCGATGTCGCTGACCTTCAGTCCTGTATCCGGGCTGATATCCGTTACGATCTTCTCGAAATCGAGAATGATGACTAATTTTCCGTCCAGTTTGATCACACCGGTGGAAACTCCATTCTCACCTGCATTGATGGTAGAATCCGGCTCAATGATGTCTGCCCAGGAAACTCTATGGATTCCAATTACTTCATCTACATGGAATGCAAGATCCAGTTTGTTGAAGTTTGTGATAATAAATAATCCCTTCTGCTCTCCTTCTACCGGAAGTGATAAACAACTCTTCAGATTAATGACTGTGATCATCGCCTCACGCGGCATAAAGATACCTTCCACACTGGGATTGGCATTCGGAATGGGCGTTACCGGCTGATATGCCAAAATCTCTCGGATCTTTGCAACATTGATTCCGTAATGGTTATTGTTCAGCGTAAACTCCAACACTTCAAGCTCGTTTGTTCCATTCTCTAACAGAATATTTGTATCCATATAAATATCTCCTCCCGAAGCAATTCAAAATAACTAGTCACATTATAACATAAGTTTTATGAAAATTGCATATTTTTTTAGCACTTTTTATGATTTTTACAAAAAAACTACTCTGGATGTGCTGCCCCCTGCAGACACCTTCATCTCCAACTGATCGATAGAAGTGACACTGTCCTCTTTTAACTGGAACAGGATGATCGTATCTTCTGATCCTCCCGCCGGAATCTTTTTC
>CAMBUC010000122.1 GCA_945871045.1 uncultured bacterium | reverse complement strand
TATCACCGGTTCCGATGACCATTCCGCCGTTCTTATTGGCGATATCCATAAGGATCTGTGTGCGCTCCCTTGCCTGACAGTTTTCAAAAGTCACGTCATGTACCGCTGCATCATGGCCGATATCCGAAAAATGCATAGTTACTGCATCCACAATCGAGATCTCACGGAACGTTGCTCCCAGACAACGGATCATACCCACTGCGTTGTCATAGGTGCGGTCGGTTGTACCAAATCCCGGCATGGTCACTGCTGTGATCTTTTCACAGGGAATATTTAACAGATCAAATGCCCGCACGGTTACAAGCAATGCCAGCGTGGAATCCAGTCCACCGGAAATTCCCACAACCGCATTCCGGCAGCCGGTATGCGCCAGCCGCTTTTTCAGTCCCATCGCCTGGATCGCAAGAATCTCCTCACAGCGCTTCTCACGGTCGTACATATCACTGGGCACGAAGGGGGACGGATCAACCGCGCGTGTCAGGTTGGTTTCTTTCACTTCCAGAGAGAATCCCAGATAGGAATATTCCGCTTCTCCCCGCAGTTCAAAGGTCGTCATACGCCTGCGCTCCGCATTCATCCGCTCAACATCAATGTCCGCGTAGGTGATCTCATTGACAAATCTGGCTGCCTCCGCCAGCATCGTGCCGTTTTCTGCGATCACATTGTGTCCGGAAAATACAATATCCTGTGTAGACTCACCTTCTCCGGCACTGCAATAGACATATCCGCAGGCCAGGCGGGCAGACTGCCCCTTGATCAGATCCCTGCGATAAATATCTTTCCCGGTGGTCTCATCACTCGCTGACAGATTGACGATCAGATTTGCTCCTGCCAAGGCGTGATGTGTGCTGGGCGGATCGGGCGCCCAAAGATCTTCACAGATCTCTGCCGCTACCCGAAGGGCCGGATACTCTTTGCAGGTAAAGATCAGCTGCGTACCCATCAGTGCCTCCTGATCACCTATGCAAACCGAAACCGCCTGCTCCATTCCTCTTGTAAAATGACGCAGTTCATAAAACTCACCGTAATTGGGCAGATAGGTTTTCGGCACAAAACCAAGTAATTCTCCCCGATTCATGACCGCTGCCACATTATAAAGTTTTCCCAGATGCTCCAGCGGCAGTCCCACGAAGATCAGCGCATTGTACGCTTTTGTCTGCTCAACGATCCAAAGCAGCGCCTCCTTTGCTTCGCGAAGCAGGATCTCCTGTGAAAAAAGATCTCCACAGGTATACCCTGTCAGACACAGTTCCGGACAAACGATGATCACAGCCCCTGCATCCGCCGCTTCCTTTATTCCTTTTAATACAGATTCCCTATTATACAAAGGATCTGCTACTTTGATATCCGGCGTTACCGCCGCTGCTTTTACGAAACCTTGCTGCACTTTGCGATCTCCTTTAACTCATCTATTTCAAATGTATAATCCGTGTTACAGAAATGACAATTGACATGGATCGGTTCTCCGTCATCGATCATTTCCTTTAATCCTTTTTTACCCACGCTGATCAATGCTTTTGTAATGCGTTCCTTGGAACAATTGCACTGAAACTGTACCGGCATGGTCTCATTAAATTCCACATCAAAGAAGGTCAGCACTTCTTCCAGGATGATCTCCGGGGTAAAGCCCCGCTCCAGCATCTTTGTGACCGGCTCCAAGGTTGCAAGGCTGCCTTCCAGTTTGCTGATGACTTCCTCGCTTGTAAAAGGCATCAGCTGTACGATAAATCCGCCGGCCTGCAGCACGCTTCCGTCCTTGTCTACCAATACGCCCAGACCTACAACCGATGGGATCTGCTCGCTGGCCGCAAAATAATAGGTCAGATCTTCTGCGATCTCTCCGGTCTGCAAATCCACTTCTCCGACATAGGGCTCTTTCAATCCTAAATCCTTGATCACACGGAGCATTCCGTTACCCATTGCCCCGCCTACATTCAAATGTCCGTCAGACCGGGAGGGAAGTGCGACTACAGACACCTCCGGATATCCTTTTACACTGCCCTTGGAATCCGCAGTTACCGTCAATCCTTTTCCGGGTCCATCCCCGCGGATCTGTAACGTTAAGATGTCGTTATCTCCCTTCATCATAGCGCCCATCATCGTTCCTGCACTGAGCAGACGACCAAGGGCTGCTGTCATGACGGGACTGGTATCGTGGCGCTCATGGGCCTCCTGCACCAGATGTTTTGTTGTGACTGCAAACGCACGGATCGCTCCGTTTGCCGCTGTGGCTCTTACCATATAATCATTCATGTTCTTCCCTCTGCTTTCCTTTTTCTCTTGCTATATAAAAAACTTTTTCACTTGTTTCTGTCGCATCTTCACCCGTCTGCGCGTCAAAGACACGTACAAACTCCATGCCGCCGTCTGCCAGCATAGATTTTACTTCCTCAATCGTATAGCCTTGTTCCTCGTGTACCTCGATCCGGCGCTCAAACAGCCCGTCCGCGCGGGCAATAAACAGCGTCAGGTCATACTCATTGCGCCCGGTCTCCTCATCGAAGAAGTTGTCCCAGATAAAGGCTGCATCTTCCCCGCTCTCTGCGATGGTTCGGTTACCCATCAGTTCTTTGAATTTGTAAACCGTATTCATATCAAAAATAAATAATCCACCCGGATCCAGATAATTGTTCACAAGCCGAACAGTTTGTACAAAGTCGGACCGTGTCAGAAGATAATTCATCGTATCACAAGTACTGACAACTGCACGAACGGTTCCGTACAATTCAAATTCTCTCATATCCTGACAAAGGTAGAGGATCTCCGCATGTTCGGTCTTTTCCCTTGCCTCCATCAGCATTTCTTCCGATCCGTCCACGCCGATCATATCATATCCTGCCTCTGCCAAAAGATTCGTGAGTGTTCCGGTTCCGCACCCAAGATCCAGCAAAAGTCCTTCCGTAATGTGTTCTTTTTCCAATTCTTTCACGATCATATCCCGCCACTGCTCATAAGGCACATCCTCCATGAACTGATCATAAACACTGGCGAAACCGGTGTAAGCATCCATGTTTCTTCACCTCGCTGACATTTATCAATGATTTCCAGTAAAATACAACAGTAAAACACTGAACTTTACTATATCATTTTTAAAGAAAAGTTTCTACTATTACTTGGAATCGTCCTCTATTTTTGTTACACTATCTTTAATTGATGTTACGTCGAAACTGCGGCATCATCAAACAGTTTTCGAAAATCGGAGGAACTACATGGAGCAATTGGACCATCTTATCACACGAAAGATCAAAAGCACTTACGGCAGAAGAGTATTCTCACCGATCATATATTGTATTTTTCTGATCATTGTCTGGTTTTATACACCGATGCAATCACTCATGCATCCAATGGAGATTTCAGATCAGGCTCAGATTGAAGCCCTCGCAGCAGACGGAACGCGTTTTATCTCTGCGACTCTGCGCAACCTGAATTTTACCGGCTACACGCAGCGGCGGTTCGGCACCATTACCGGATATTACTACTATACCATGCGAACGGACGGCTGCTATCTGGTTCTGTTAAGTCCCGACACTTGCGAGGAAGGTCTTCCGCAGGTACGGGAAGTAAAGATCCGCGCTTCGATCCGCAGGCAGCCGGAAAGTTTTTCTGTTTTAGCAGACAAATTAGCGGATGATCTAAACTGGACCTCAAAAGGGTTTTACGGCACAGTCTCCGATTGTATCATTTCAGAACCGGGATTTGGACGGATCTCCAGTTTCATTCTTCTGGCATTTTACTTTGTTTCAGGTACGTATGCATTTTTAAGTATAGTGCTTTTTACGCTGTATGCGGTATTTCCTGTATGTTCTCCTGCCAGCCGCCAGTTGGGCCTGTATGGAAAACGCAGCGAACTGTTGGCACAGGCCGAGGAAGAACTCGCCACGTTACCTCAGCTTGCCACGGAAGATATGTACATCACCGAACACTTTTTCATCGCATTTGCGAACAAGGCTGTGACGGTGATCCCCATCAACGAAATCGTGTGGATCTACAAACACTCCACACTTCACAAAATTTTGTGGTATCACTTCAGTATCTCATATACGCTGCACATTACCGCGAACAAACACTTGTTTATCCAGTTTCCTAAGAACATGAAGTCCGACATTGACGGTATCATCGATTACCTGGCAGAAGCAAACCACAATATTTTAGTTGGTTTTAACGAAAAAAACCGGAAAGCAGTTCAGTCGATGCCGGGTGTCACACGGTTTACCGATGGGCTGATCGCATTTTTAAAACAAAAGATCTGACAAAAGGTTTCTATACGACAAAAAAGAGGTGTATAAACACCTCTTTTTACTATCACCAATTAAATAATTTCTTAAAAAAATCTCGGATTCCCTGAAGGATCTTTGCGATAAATCCCTGAGCATCCTCAGAATTTTTGATTTGATCATACAAAGACTTCACCTGATCCATCATAGAATTTACATCAATATCCAACTTGCTGATCTTCAGGAGCACATTTAGTAATTCATTCTTTTCATCATCCGTCATCGAAAAGTCATATTTATCAAGTGCTTCTTCAATACATTTACGGATGCTGCTCTCATCCTTTAGGCCGCCTTCTAATACCTTCTGCTTTACGTATGCAATGAATTCTTCCACTTCTCCGTCATCGGCATTTTTGATGATTCCGGCAAGTTCTCCCGTAACAACGATTTCATTCATCGCTGCATCAAGACTCTCTTCATCTACCGGCTCTCCTGTCATCTGTGAATAGGCTTTCATGGCGCCGATCAACGCAGCCGTTCCGGAGATGGGGCTTGGTCCTGCAACGATGATATCTGCATCTTTCAGTCCTGCTGTTGCCAAGGCATTCTTATACATGCCGATGGTGCAGTAATTGATATTCTTCGTAGAGATATTCAGCCCGTTTCCCTTTTCTCTCTTTACGATAACGACAGATGAAAGCGCTCTTGTTCCGATCTTTTCAGCCGGAAGATAGGCATCCAGATACTGATGTTCCTCTGCATTTGTGATGGAAACCACATTGTAATCGCCAAGATTTGCAGCATCAATACCCATCAGACTGAGTACCGTCGCTTTTTGATCTGCCGACAGGTTTTCTCCAAGCGCCAGATACGGTTTGTCATCTGCAGCGATCACAACATTGTCATCTGCATTCACACTTCCGGAATCCACTTCGACCTCACCCACAGGCTCCTTCGCATCCACCTCTGTGGTGATCTCACCTTCCACGGTTCCATCCTCGGCATCTTCCGTGATCTCACCTTCCACTTCCCCCGCGGTCACAGGAACCGCAAGCGAACAGATCGTGACGGCGGCCAGAAACATGGCCAGCCATTTTTTCAAACTTCTCTTTTTCATACATTTTCCTCCTTAGAGACGATTTGTTACCCATTCCCATACATCAGTAAATACGTTTTCCCGATCAAACTCGTTGATCAGTTCATGGCGATCGCCCTCGTACAACCTGATCGTAACATCCTCTAATCCGGCCTTTTTATATTGCCGGTAAACTCTTTTGACTCCAATGCCCGCGTCTCCCACCGGATCCTCGGATCCGGAAATAAGCAAGACCGGCAGATCTTTGCGGATCTGTTTGATATATTTTTCCTGATTGTCATAGGAAACCGTGGTGAACAGACCCAGATATCCATTCAAAGTAAAATCGACCCCACAAAGCGGATCGCTGTAAAACTTTTTCACTCGCTCCGAATCCCTGCACAACCAGCTGTTTTCGGGATCGCTGCCATCCATACAATACTTTGCATAGGATTTTCCAAAAGCACCTTTTTTCACCAGGCGGCTGCGATAATGCCAGCCACGAAACATGGCGAGCAGATAACACACTGCCATTCCTGTATAGCAGACCGGATCCGGAACACTGCCGGTTCCGCATAGAATGGCCCCATCTACATCCTGACTGTAGATCGTCAGATATTTACGCACAAGATAAGAACCCATGCTATGGCCAAAGATCATATACGGAAGATCCGGATAGATTCTCTTTGTGATGGCCGTCACTTGATGAATATCAAACACTAGTGCATCCGAGGGCCTGGATTTGCAAAAATATCCTAAATGGGCCTCATCACGGACAGACTGTCCATGACCTAGATGATCATGACCGACTACTAATAATCCCTGATTCGTTAAAAACTCAGCAAATTCCTCATAGCGCCCAATATGTTCCTGCATTCCATGTACCAGCTGGATCACTCCATGAACCTCTTTGTTATCCGGCCACCAACGCACACCATAAATCTTCGTCTTCGCATCTTTTGACAGAAAACGAAACTCTTCTCTTATCATGCGACGCCTCCTGCTTTTCCTGCATTCTTTTCCTTAATAAAATCCACAAACTGCTGTTCTGACAAAGGCTTTGAAAAAAAATAGCCCTGTATATACTGGATTCCAAGTTTCTCCATCGTTTTGAACTGCTCTTCGGTTTCAATACCTTCTGCCACAATACTCAGACCCATGCCATGGATCATATGCATCGCTGCATCCATTACATATTTTGCTTTTCCATTGTCAAAATATGCATTCGTCATTCCCCGATCAAACTTCACGATGTGGACCGGCATCTCCACAATGTAATTAAGATTTGACTGACCGGTTCCAAAATCGTCCAAAGAAAAACTTACGCCACGTTCCATGAGTATTTCCATA
>CAMBUC010000121.1 GCA_945871045.1 uncultured bacterium | reverse complement strand
ATGTCTGTCAGCTAAATCTTCACCAGTTAGCGTGCAGCGTATCTGATTATCATTGATTCGTTCTATTTTCATAATGATCGATCCTTATCTGATATAATATATTAAAAATATATGGAAACATGCAAGATGCGAATTCTTCTTAAAAGCACAAAAAGTATATAAAACTTTTTTTTAACCGTCAAGATATAAGGGTGTGAATATTCTATGGAATTTCTTAAAAAAGTATAAACTTTTTAAAAAGCGGTTGTCAAAGACTTTGCTTCTGTGGTATAAGGGAACTGAGGATGCTTTTCCCACCGAACAAAGCAACAGAAAGTGCGGTGAGAGTTATGGAGCAGATTCTGCATGGTAAATATACCTTGACCGGGCTTCTCGGAGCCGGCGCCAACAGTCAGGTGTATCTTGCCAGACATCAGATCCTTAATCAGGATCGGGCGATCAAACGGATTTCTAAATCCCTGCCCGGTTGTGAAGGCTTCCTTTCGGAAGCAAATCTTTTGAAATCTTTGAAGCATCCCGGTATTCCCATGATTTATGACATTGAGGAAGACGATGCGTATTATTACGTGATCGAGGAATACGTCCGGGGTGAATCATTAGAAGCCTATGTGCTTCATCAAAAAACTATTTCCCTGAAATTTTTATTGCAGTTTGGGATTCAGCTTTGCGATATCATCGGATATCTGCATACACTGCCAAGACCAGTCATTTATCAGGATCTGAAACCGGAACATATTATATTATATGGCGATCAGATGAAATTAGTCGACTTTGGGATTGCATCTGATGTTTCCTTTGATGGAAATCCCTACCGGTTTTATGGGACCGAAAAATATGCAGCGCCGGAAAAGCGGTTAGGATTGTCCTGTGATGAACGCACGGATATATATGGGATAGGAGTGATCCTTCGGTTTTTAGAGGAGCATTTACCCCCGGAGGAGCAAACGGTACATGTCCATGAGATGATCGAAGGTGCGCTGGCAGAAAAAAAGGAACTGCGTTATGCATCGGTTGCACTGTTCATGGAACAGTTAAGCATGGAAAATGAAAAGAGAAATGGATCAGAAAAGATTTCGGAAGGGAAAAAGCATCTGAAAAAAAATATAGCAGTGATCGGAATGCGTGCGGGTATCGGAACGACACATGTGGCGATTTCCTATAATGTTTATCTGAATGCAAAAGGATCCCACTGTTTGTATGTCGAACAGGATAAAAGCGGTGATCTTTGGCATATGGCAGATACAGACCGCATACGATGTGACCGCAAAACAGGATATGTTTCCTACGGTGATTTTCTTGGAACTACTTCAAGGGGAAATAGCAGGGAATGGAACCATGGGAAGCAGGACTGCCTGATCCGGGATTTTGGAACATATGGACTTAGGGACATTGAATTAGAACTATGTGACGGGATCATATTGGTATTGGGCGGCAGAGACTGGGAGCGGGAACAGGCGATGGGGCTGTATGACAAATTACGGCTTCGGGAACAAGTCATACCGGTCGTAAATTATGGAAATGAACAGGCAGCGAAATATTATGCGAAACGATGGCGTAGAAACGTGTATTGTTTTCCGCTGGATGGAGATCCCATGGTTCTTTCCGTGGAAAAGCGGCAGTTTTTTGATACATTGCATAGAAAAGAGAGGTGGTAGAGACATTTTTTCAAGATTGGCAAAAAGGAAAAAAGAACGAAAAACAATTGGTTTTTTAGGCATTGACTCCGGTGTTGGAACGACGCATCTGGCAATTGCGGCTGCTCATTACGTGGTGAATGAATGGGGCATTTCGGCCGCAGTCGCAGAACTGGGAGCACGTCCGTGCTTACAGAATCTGGATGAGGATGATGCGGGAAAGGTTCCCTTTGAGATAGACGGTGTAGACTATTATCCCCAATTTGAGTTTACACAGATGACCCGGTTACTAAATGATTCTTATCAGTATTTAATGCTTGATATGAGTTGTACAGATGACTGTTGGCAGGAGTTTTTGCGTTGTGATTTAAAATATATTGTTGCGTCTTTCAGTCCCTGGCGCATGAGGCAAGCGGAAGACTTCATGCAGTTGCATGAGGAGGAACGAAAAAATAATTATATTACCGCGTTGCTTACTGTTACGGGAAGTGTATACGAAAAAAAGAGATTCCAGCGAACGTATCATGTGCCTGTACGGACGATTCCTTTGTTTGCCGATCCTTTTTGGCTGGAAAAAGACAAAAAAGACTTTTTTCAGGAACTATTATAGGAGGGAACAACGATTAAGCTGAGAGCCAGACAAAAAAGGATCATTGGTGCAGTAGCAGCAGGTGTATTACTTGCAGGAATTCCGCTTGGAGGAATCCTTTGGCTGGAACATAAAAATATTCAGATCATGCGAGAAAATGTGAGTTATTATGAATCTCTCCAAGAGACATATGATCATGCAAGTATGTTTGTAATGGCGCAAGACGTACATGCGGGGGAAATCGTAACTGCTGACATGATCAAAGAACAGCGTGTACAGTCAACGGAGGATCTGTCATTGGTACAACTGCTCACGAAAGAGGATCTGATCGGTAAACGGCTGAAAGTATCTCTTACGAAGGGTGCTGTGATCTGTGCAGATGTTATGTATGAGGGAGCGCCGGTCACAGATGATGAGAGGCTGGTGGAATTACGTGCATTGGATCTGCCTCAGACCCTGCGGGAAAACGAGTTTGTGGATATTCGTATCGTATTTCCAAACGGCGAGGATTATCTTGTGGTGGGACACAAACGCGTGTACCGCATCATCCGTGATGAAGAGGGAGAAGTGCTGGCGTTGCAGGTGCGTTTTCTGGAGCAGGAACTGCTGCGTTATCAGGCGGCCTGCGTAGATGCGAAAACCTATCAGGACACCACCATGTACGCAGTGCAGTATACCGGAGAATTTCAGGCTGCTGCCCAGGCATATTATCCGGTCAACCGGGATGTTTTCCGGTTGATGAAGTGGGATCCAAACATTGTGGAATTGCTTCTGGTGGAAGAAGAGCAGGAGCGGAGAGCGATTTTGGAAACCGGGCTGGAACGTTACTTATTAATAGAAGATATGGAAAAAGAAAATGATAACAAACAGCCTATGGAGGAGGAAAACCCTGAGGAGATAAGAGAACCGTTAACGCTCTATACGGGCTTGCCGGAGGAAACATAGTTTACAAACACTCCTTTTGGGAAGATGTGAGGGAAGAAATATGCAAGAAAACAAAAAGCAATTATATGTAGAACTGCAGACGATTGCAGATCAGGGCATCGTACTCTTTTTAGATGGCAGCCCCAGTACACCGGAGTATGTCACACATGTGCTCTGTGCGGCTGAGGGAACCTGCTATATGAGAGACTATGTATATGACGAGATGGAGGGGGTATTAAAGGAATTACATTTTGACAAAGTACATCTTACATAAGAACAAAAAGAAACAACTATTTGCTTCAAAAGATTTCAAGTAAAATTTATCGGTTATCCGGCCGGTAAAGCATTCAAAGCGCAAGATAAGTAATCATACATGATAAGGGGCGATCCCTTTGTTATGGATACAGAATAAAAAAAGAAAAGAGGACAAAAACAGGGTGGTGGCGCACCCTGTTTTTAATGTTTGACAGAAATGAAAGAGGAAAAATATTTGCGTAGTGTACAAGGTATGTTATAATTTAATACAGAGTTTGGTTACTGGAAGAAATGGAGGTATTTTACAATGAGAAAAAAGGCAGGTCCCGTGATCGCTGCACTACTATTGATCGTGGTGATCGGGTTGATCCTGGTAGTCGGAAAAAAGATTGAACAGTTCATTCCTTCAGAGGAAGTACAGGATCTGAAGGAGTATTTTGGTATAAAAGAAGATAATGATGTAGCGATCATTCAGGACCAGGAATTAACAGATATCAAAGGAAAGTGTTTGGATGGAACGATCTATTTGGATTTTCGTGATGTTCACGACCAGCTGAACAGTCGTTTTTACTGGGATGGAAACGAAAATCTATTGCGTTAT
The DNA here is from genome assembly GCA_945871045.1 of uncultured bacterium. Classification (GTDB taxonomy): domain Bacteria; phylum Bacillota; class Clostridia; order Lachnospirales; family Lachnospiraceae; genus W0P33-017. Next base: position 2,679 of record CAMBUC010000121.1, on the reverse strand, counting down.
ACTACCGCTGATGAACTGGTAACCGCTTATGCCGGACGAAGTGAATATTTTGTAGGTAATGATGTAGTAAAAGAGAACTACGAGATCGTAAAACTGGAAGATGACGTCGTTTATGTGGCGTTGGACTATGTGAAAAAATATACCGATCTTGGTTATGAATTGTATGCCGATCCTTATCGTATCGTACTTACGACTGACTGGAAGAATGCATGTGGCAGGACAGCCGTCACCAGAGATACGCAAGTCCGGGTAAAAGGTGGGATTAAAAGCCCTATTCTGTCAGAAGTTAAAAAGGGCAGTGAAGTCATCGTATTAGAACCCATGGATGCGTGGTGCAAAGTATCCACATTGGATGGAATCATCGGATATGTCAAAAACAAGGCCCTCGCAGGAGAAGGGAAAAAGGCAGCGTTTGGTGAGGATCAGTTGCCGCCCCACAGTTATGCCGGAGAAACATTTACCCACAATCTGATGGAAGAACCGGTCAATCTCCTTTGGCATCAGACTACAAATGTCGATGCAAATGCGCGGATTGCTACGGTTTTGGCAAATTCTAAAGATGTCAATGTCATTTCACCTACCTGGTTTTATCTGAATGATAATGAGGGAAATCTGGCAGATGTAGCAAGCAGGACTTATGTAGACTATTGTCATGAGCAAGGGGTGAAAGTATGGGGCTTGGTTTCCAACCTTGAGAATAGCGAGGTGGATTGTACGTATGTATTGACTCATACATCGGTAAGGGAGAATTTGGTAAATCAGATCATCTCCAAGGCGTTAAACTATAATCTGGATGGCGTGAATGTTGATTTTGAGGCATTAAGCGGGGAGGTCGGAGACGGTTTTATCCAGTTTATCCGGGAACTTTCTTTAAAATGCGATGACAATGGCCTTGTATTATCTGTCGATAATTATGTTCCCAGCGCATATACGCAGTTTTATGATCGCGCGGAACAGGCAAATTTTGCAGATTATGTAATCGTTATGGCCTATGATGAGCATTATGCCGGAAGCGATGCGGGCAGTGTGGCATCCATCGATTTTGTTCGGGAAGGCGCTAAAAATACCATTACAGAGGGAGTTCCGGCAGAACAGATCGTGTTGGGCATGCCGTTCTATACGAGAATCTGGTCAGAGACACCAAAGGAGGAGGCTGGTGATTCGGCAGAATCCGCTTCTGAGGATTATGTAAATTATGATCTGTCCAGCGCGGCAGTCAGCATGGCTGAGGCGCGCAGCCGTATTGATGCAAATGGCGCGCAGATCACATGGCTGGAGGATTGCGGACAAAATTATGCACAGTACGAGCAGAATGGTGTCACTTATAAGATCTGGTTGGAGGATGCAAAGTCTCTGGATCTCAAACTGCAGGTAATGAAGGAGTTAGATCTTGCCGGAGCAGCATTTTGGAAAGCAGGAATGGAAACGGCGGATGTTTGGGAAACCATCACTTCCTATTTAAATTAGCAGTCAATAGTTAAAATAAAACACGGAACACATACACCCCGTAGGATATTCATAAAATAAAGTAAGTTTATGAGTATCATACGGGGTTTTTATGAGCAAAAAACTGGAACTGTGCATGGCAGTCATTCTTTTGATCTTAGCGGGAGTACTTGGAAGAGAAGGTGCAAAACTGGTAAGTGTGGCGAAAAATGATCCGTCTGCGGGCCGTTATCAGGTAGTGATCGATGTGGGACATGGGGGGATAGACAGCGGAAAAGTGTCTGCGGATGGAATTTTGGAGAAAGATGTGAATCTCGTGATCGCGAGAAAACTGAAAGTGCTCCTGGAGCAGGAGAACATTGAAGTGACAATGACGAGAGACTCGGATACCGGCTTGTACCGGGAAAGCGACACCAATAAAAAAGTTGCAGATCTTCAGAATCGCTGTGAACTCATAGAAAAGATCCATCCTGATTGTACGGTCAGTATTCATCAAAATAGTTTTTCTTCGCCGGAAGTAAAGGGCGCGCAGGTTTTTTATTATGGACAGTCTGAGGGTGGCGCACAGTTAGCAAAACTCATACAGGCAAGCCTGGTCCGACGTGTAGCCCCCGAAAATCACAGACAGGCAAAGGCCAATGAGAGTTATTATCTTCTGAAACGGACGGTTTCGCCTACAGTGATCGTGGAGTGCGGATTTTTAAGTAATCCGGAGGAATCCAGACTTTTAGTTTCAGAGGACTATCAGGATCGTCTGGTGTGGGCTATCCACATGGGGGTGATGGAGTACTTAAATGGAGTCATTTTAGATAACGATGCGAAACAATGATTTTTTTTGTAAAATGTAAGGAATTATGATATACTGTTTCTTATGAACAAAAAAACTGAAATTATCAAAATGAATCCTTTGGCAATAGACAAAGAAGCGATTGCCAGAGCGGGAGAAATCTTAAAAAAAGGCGGTCTGGTAGCATTTCCGACGGAAACCGTCTATGGATTGGGCGGAGATGCGACAAATCCGGATGCATCACATAACATATATCATGCAAAAGGTCGGCCCTCAGACAATCCTCTGATCGTGCATATTTCGAACATGGAAGCGTTAGAAAAAATGGTGGAGGAGGTACCACAGGCAGCCCGCATACTGGCAGAGCGTTTTTGGCCGGGTCCCCTTACGATGATCTTTCGGAAGAATGAGATGATACCTTATGCAACCACCGGCGGTATGGATAC
>CAMBUC010000120.1 GCA_945871045.1 uncultured bacterium | reverse complement strand
GCAACAACGGACGTACACAATTCCGGAAGACTCGTTCCGAATGCCACGATGGTCAGACCGATAAAACGCTCGCTCAAGCCGATCACACGGGCGATCTCAGAAGCGGCATCCACACTCACATCCGCACCGACCACGATCAACACGATACCAATGATCACAAACAACAACAGTTTCCAGACCGGCGCATCTGTGATCTCCTCATCCTCTGCCGTCCCATGTTTTGCCATAAGAAACAGATAAACAAAATATACGATAAATAACAGCCACAGAACCGCGCCATCTACTCTTCCGATCTTTCCATCCAGCGCACCCATCACAAGTAATATGATACTTACCAGAATCACAAAGGGAATCTCGTAACGAACGGTGGAAGCCTGCACCGCGATGGCAACGATCACAGATGTGACACCGAGGATCACCAGTATATTCATGATATTACTTCCCACTACATTTCCGATGGTAATATCTGCAGTCCCTTTAAGGGCAGCCGCAATACTCACCGCCGCCTCCGGCGCGCTCGTTCCCATAGCAACGATCGTAAGACCGATCACCAGTTGCGGAATACCGAACTTCGCAGCAATTCCGGCAGCGCCTTCCACGAAAATATCCGCACCTTTAATGAGCATGACAAAACCGACGACTAGAAGCACCAATTCGATCAACATATGCATTAGCAATTTCCTCAACTTTCTAGATAAATTTCTGTAATGGTGATTTGTTTTCCGCCACAACACTCTTAATAAAATATAATACTAACTATATCTGAATTTCATCCGTTCTACAATGACTTTTTCAAAATATTTTCAATCGTTGGAAACTGCTTTTTCTTCTGCGTTCAGTTCTCCTCCGAAACCAGATTTCTGAGCCATATCCCTTTTCTTACAAGCAGATACCCGATAACTGCCTTGATCAGTTCCGTACCCTGTACAATCATATACATGGGAACCACCCGGATATCCGTAAATCTCGATAACACAAACGCCAGTGGCACGACAATTCCCCACATATATACGCTGTCGAATAAAAATGTAATTCCCGTACAGCCACCGGAGCGAAGCGTAAAATAGGCGGAATTCGTAAATGCACAAAAGGGCATCATAAACGCCATGACAAGCAGGAAGGACGTTGCCAGCCGCTGAACCACCGGTGTCGTATTATAGGTCAGCGGGAAGAAGGGAGCCGCCAACGCCAGACATGCTCCTATTCCCACACAAAGCGCAGACGAAAAGAAGATCAGTTTTGTGTCCGCATCCTTCGCTTCCTTCATCTTTCCTGCCCCCAGCATCTGGCCAACAATGATCGCCACCGCATTTCCCATGGCAAGAAAGGCAATATTAAACACATTATTGAGCGTATTGCAGATATTTAATCCCGCTACCACTTCCAGTCCCCGGGTGGAATAACTCTGTGCCTGCATGGTTACACCCAAAGACCACAAAAACTCGTTGACCAAGAGAGGCAGGCCCTTAGAGATAGATTGTCTCCACAAAATACCGGCGATGGGGGTTTTGCTAAAGAACCCGGTAATAAAACTGTGTTCTGCCCGATGATTCCAAGTCCAACAGATCAAAAATGCGCACTCTACAAAACGGGACATCACAGTAGCGATCGCCGCGCCTTCCACGCCCAGCGCCGGCGCACCGAATTTTCCGAAGATCAAAATATAATTAAACACCAGATCTACCACCACTGCCGCCATACTTGCGATCATCGGGGAGAGCGTCTGGGAACACTCCCTGAGCGTACTTGCCACACTCTGTGAGATCGCAAAGGGCACCAGGCCAATCAGCATGATCGCCAGATATTGCTTTGCGTAGACCATGGTGGCATCGATGGACAATGACGCATCGCCTTCATGCAGGAACATACCGATCAGCGGTTCTCTCCAGAACCACAAGACACAGATTCCGATGGCAGCCAAAACCATACCTATGATAAATTTGATACGAAAGATATCCTTTACACCTTTCTCATCCTTTTTTCCATAATATTGTGCTGTAAAAATACCGGCACCGGCCATTCCGCCAAACAAACTCAAATACACGATAAAGAACAACTGATTGACAATGGACACCCCGGACATCTGATCGGTTCCCACACGGCCAACCATCAGATTGTCTAGCAAACTGACCACATTCGTCAGACCATTTTGCAGCATAATCGGCACTGCCACTGCCAGGACCATGGCATAGAATTTCTTATCTCCGATAAATTTGCGTTTCAAACGTTCCATACTTCCTCCAAAATACTTTTTTCATACGCGAAAAAAGAACCCCACATGACAAGGAGCTCCTTTTTCTAATGATCCGCCTCTGATTTTCATTATAAAAATAGTTTCACCAGTCAGAGGTTCACCTGTTACTTTTTATTCACACGAAGTGTTCGCATAGAGTTTAAGATCGCAAGGACAGAAACTCCCACATCTGCAAACACTGCAGCCCACATGTTCGCATAACCGGTAGCACCTAGCAGAAGAACCAATGCTTTCACGGCGAGGGCAAAAACGATATTTTGTTTCACGATGCCCAGCGTCTTTCTGGAAATGCCAACCACGGAAGCGATCTTTCTCACATCATCATCCATCAGAACAATATCGGCTGCCTCTATGGCCGCATCACTGCCCATACTTCCCATTGCAATACCGACATCTGCTCGGGTCAGCACCGGCGCGTCATTAATCCCATCACCCACAAAGGCTAATTTGGACTTTTCCGCCTGAGTCTCCAACAGTTGTTCGACCTTTGACACCTTATCTGCCGGAAGCAGTTCGTAGTGTACCTCATCGATACCAAGCTGCTCTGCCACTGCCACCGCCGCCTCTTTCCGGTCTCCGGTAAGCATGACTGTCTTTTTCACGCCAACACGCTTCATCGCAGACAACGCTTCCTTTGCGCCATTTTTCACTGTATCGGCGATCACGATGGTTCCGACAAATCTGCCCTCACTTGCCACATACACTACTGTACCTGCACGATCCGATTTTGTAAAGGGGATCTGCAAAGATTCTATCAATTTTGCATTTCCAAGATATACTTCTTTTCCATCGATCCACGTATGGATCCCGTGTCCGGAAATCTCTTCCGTGTTTGTCACACGCTCCATATCAAGGGCACTTCCATAGGCTTCACGGATGGATGCCGCGATGGGATGTGTCGAATAGCCTTCCCCTAACGCTGCGACTTCCAACAGTTTTTCCTCACTCATGGAAATTGGAAGCACTTCCGTCACTTTAAATTCGCCTTTGGTTAGCGTGCCCGTCTTGTCAAATACGATCGTATCAACTTCTGCCACTGCTTCTAAATAGTTACTTCCTTTTATTAAGACCCCGATCCGGGAAGCTGCACCGATGCCGCCAAAAAATCCAAGGGGAACGGAGATGACAAGGGCACAGGGACAGGAGATAACGAGAAATGTGCAGGCCCGATACAACCAGATTCCAAGTAAGGAACCAAAACTGCCTACCCCTGTCAGAGCGCCTGCGATGGGCGGAACGAAGGCTAGAATGACTGCTCCGATCGTAACGACAGGCGTGTAATATTTTGCAAAACGAGTGATAAAGTTTTCTACCGGCGCCTTTTTCGCGGATGCGTTTTCCACCAGTTCCAGGATCCGCGCAACTGTCGAATCATCAAATTCTTTTGTCGTACGAACCTTTAACGTGCCGCTGCCATTGACGCAGCCGCTGATGATCGTATCTCCGGGAATCACCCTCCGCGGCACGGATTCGCCGGTCAGCGCCGCTGTATCGATCATTGATTCCCCTTCTATCACAACACCGTCCAACGGAATACGCTCACCCGGCATGATCACGATGACCGTTCCGAGTTCTACATCATCCGGATCGACCTGTGTGAGCACGCCCTCTTCCTCGATGTTGGCATATTCCGGACAGATATCCATCATATCAGAAATAGACTGGCGGGATTTCCCCACTGCATAACCCTGAAACAGTTCGCCTACCTGATAAAACAGCATAACTGCCACCGCTTCCGAGTACTCCCCGACTCCAAACGCCCCAAAGGTAGCGATCATCATTAAAAAGTTTTCATCAAATATCTGGCCATTTCTGATATTCCTTGCTGCTTTGTATAAAATATCATAGCCAATGATCTCATAGGGGATCAGACAGATCAGCCCTACCAGCATCTGCGGCTGAATCCGGTCCGTCCATCCGGTATGTTCGCCGGCCAAGATCAAAAGAAGCATGATAAAGGCGACCACAATACGAATGACCATCTGTTTTTGCTTTTTAGACATTCCATTCCTCTTTCATTATCGCAATATTTTTGTGTCCGGCTCGACCTTTGCACAAACCTTTTCCACCTCATCCATGATCGCCTCAAAACGATCATCTGCTGCATCGATGGTCAGTTTCTGCATCATAAAACTTACCGATGCATCATTCACACCATCGATCTTTTTGATGGCTTCCTCCATTTTTGCTGCACAGTTTGCACAATCCAGATCCTGTAATTTGAATTTTTTCTTCATATCCCAATATCCTCCTTTTTTGCTATTCCTCAATATGCTCTCTGCCTTGATCAATGATCGAGCGCACATGATCATCCGCCAACGCATAAAAGACCGACTTGCCTTCACGTCTTCCCGTCACCAGTTTTGCCTGCTTCAAGATCTTCAGTTGGTGTGAGATCGCTGACTGTGTCATCTGAAGCGCTTCCGCCAGATCACAGACACACAATTCAGACTGAAACAATACATATAAAATACGGATTCTGGTAGAATCACCGAATACCTTAAACAGTTCCGCCAGATCATACAATTCATCCTCATCCGGCAAACCTGCACGTACTTTTTCTAATCGATCGGTATGCAAACAGCGATCTTCACAGATTTCAACATCATTGATAGCCATATTCCCAGTTCCTTTCCCTTTATGCGTTTACTTTTCACATGAGCAATTGTTCATATGTTCACAATACTACATCTCCGTAAATCTGTCAACAAATACTTTTGAAAATCCAAAAATATTGAAAATACTTCATATTTCCTAAATTTCTTATATTTACCTTTGTCAGAAAACATGCTAGAATTAACAACGATAGTGTTTTGACACTTCACTATGATAAAGTATTCATAGGAATACAACGAAGGAGGTTACATATGAACACCACAAATTTTCTGATTATCACAGCGATCGTTATCTATCTGCTGATGATGCTGGTGATTGGTTTTCGTTTCAGTAAACGTACGAGCAATTCAGAAGACTTCTATTTAGGAGGCCGCAAGATGGGCCCCCTGGTAACTGCCATGAGCGCAGAGGCAAGTGACATGAGCAGCTGGCTTTTAATGGGTCTTCCCGGCGTTGCTTACCTGTCCGGAATCGCGGATGCTGCATGGACTGCCATCGGCCTTGGCATCGGTACATGGCTCAACTGGTATTTTGTTTCCCGCAGACTGCGCCGCTATTCCCAGAACATCAATGCGATTACCGTACCGGAATTTTTCTCAAAGAGATATCACGATAACAGCAATCTGTTAAATGCTCTGTCTGCCATCGTGATCATTATCTTTTTCATCCCTTATACCGCATCCGGCTTTGCTGCCTGCGGCAAACTGTTTAACAGTCTGTTTGGGGTAAACTACACCGTAGCAATGGTTGTCGCTGCACTGGTGATCGTGGGCTACACCATCATGGGAGGATTCGGTGCTGTTTCTACCACGGACCTGATCCAGAGTATTGTTATGACGATCGCACTTGTGACCGTACTTACATACGGCATCACCACCGCCGGTGGCTGGGGCGCTGTCATGGACAATGCACGGTCTCTTGCCGGATATCTTTCCATGTCAGCAACCCATGATCCCGCTACCGGAAATGCCATTCCCTACGGTGCATTATCGGTTGCATCCTGCATGGCATGGGGATTTGGATACTTTGGTATGCCTCATATCCTGTTGCGCTTTATGGCGATCGAAGATGAAAAGAAACTTGTTTTATCCCGCCGCATCGCTTCTGTATGGGTATTTATCGCAATGGCAGTTGCCATCATCATCGGTGTCGTTGGCCTTGGAATGACAAATGCCGGCGTACTTGGTTTTCTGGAAGGAAGTTCCAGTGAGACGATCATCGTAAAGATCGCCGGCCTCATCAGTCAACACGGTATCGTTGCAGCCCTGACCGCAGGTGTGATCCTTGCAGGTATCCTGGCCGCAACCATGTCTACGGCTGACAGCCAGATGTTAGCCGCAGCATCCAGCATTTCCCAGAACGTATTACAGGATTTCTTCCATGTGAAATTATCTGAGAAACAAAGTCTTGCAATTGCACGTATTACAATTGCAGTCATTGCGATCCTTGGTGTGGTCCTTGCAAGAGACCCGAATTCTTCCGTGTTTGGAATCGTATCCTTCGCATGGGCCGGCTTTGGTGGTGCATTTGGTGCTGTCATGCTTTGTTCCCTGTTCTGGAAACGTTCCAACAAATGGGGCGCACTGGCCGGCATGATCGCAGGCGGCGCCACCGTATTTATCTGGAAATATCTGGTTCGCCCGTTAGGCGGCGCTTGGAATATTTACGAACTACTTCCTGCATTCTTCGTATCTCTGCTGTTCATCATCGTTGTCAGCCTGTTGACCGCTGCGCCGGATGAAGCACAGATCAAGGAGTTTGAGGCCGCAAAATAAGACGCTCAATCAAAAATGAGTTACATCTACCGACTCCCTTGCTCCGCAAAAGTCGCTGGTAGATGTA
>CAMBUC010000119.1 GCA_945871045.1 uncultured bacterium | reverse complement strand
TCCGTTTCCTTCATCCAGATCGTACAGATGAATACCGATACTGTTTTCATGGGTGTAAGTGCCCACATAAGCTACATATTTTTCTTTACTCATGACCTTCATCTTCCTTTCTAGGAACTTCGCAGTTCCTATATGCAAAATCCATATAACATCGCATCGGCGATGGGCTTTCGCATAGTTGTCTCATATTTTTATGACCTCGGCAGCCAGTGCTTCGGTTTATTTTTCACTTCTTCGTAAAATATCATATCTGTCAAGCGGGCAACCAAGGTCAATCCAAAGTTTTTGCTTCGGATGAGGGGCACTCGTCTGATCTTCTCCGGTTTCATTGACGATCCTTTGTACCGTCACTTCTACATTCGAGCCGTCCGGCTTCATGACTTCGATCATCTCTCCCACAGAAAACTTATTCCGCTGCTCGATCTCATACAATCCCTGCTCGTTCCTCTCCCCCACGATACCAAGATACGTATATTCTTTTACATACGTGTTACTATCATAGATCTGGGCCTCTTCCGACGGCTTACCGAAGAAAAAGCCTGTAGTAAACTGGCGGTAGGTACAGTTTGAGATCTGGTCTAAATACCAGGGCATGTTCTTTTTATATAATTCAGGGGATTCCAGATAGTCATCGATCGCACGGCGGTAGGTGCGGGCAACCGTCGCCACATACAGCGCGGTTTTCATTCTGCCCTCGATCTTCAGGCTGTCAATCCCTGCATCGATCAGTTCCGGAATATACTCGATCATGCACAGATCCTTGGAATTAAAAATATACGTTCCGCGCTCATTCTCATAAACCGGAAGATACTCTCCGGGGCGACTTTCTTCCACCACCGCATATTTCCAACGGCACGGATGCGTACATGCACCCTGATTGGCATCTCTGCCTGTAAAATAATTGGAAAGCAGACATCTTCCGGAATATGAAATACACATGGCTCCGTGTATAAAGGTCTCAATCTCCAGGTCATCCGGTATATTTGCACGGATCTCCTTGATCTCTGCCATGGAAAGTTCCCGGGCAGAAACCACACGCTTTGCTCCCTGCTTCTGCCAAAACAGATAGGTTCCGTAATTTGTATTGTTTGCCTGTGTGCTGACATGAAGCTCCATCTGTGGAAGCACCTCCCGGGCGATTGTAAAGACACCCGGATCGGATATGATGAGCGCATCCGGCCCAACCGTTTTCAATTCTTCAAAATACTGACGCACACCCGCAAGGTCTGCATTATGGGCTAAAATGTTTGCCGTCACATAAACTTTTACTCCATGGGCATGGGCAAATTTCACCCCTTCTTTCATTTCTTCCAAAGTGAAATTCTTCGCCTTCGCACGGAGCCCAAACACTTCGCCACCTATATAAACAGCATCTGCTCCAAAAATAACAGCTACTTTTAATACTTCCAGACTGCTCGCCGGAACGAGAAGTTCAGGTTTTCTCATAGTTTTCTTTCTCCCTTGACCAATTTACCCAGCCTCATGTTCCATTTCTAACCGCGGCATTTTACACTGACCGCCGCACCATCTCCAACCGGAAGAACCGTTGTTGTAAGTTTATCATGATGCGTCAGGGTATATAAATAATCACGCATACGCTTATGGATCGTTCGATTGCGCCTGGTCACTGCAAAACGCGATTCGATGATCTCACCATCGAAGAGCACGTTGTCACTGATCATGATACCATCTGTTTCCAAAAGATCTACGGCTGTCGGAAGCAGCACCGGATACTGACCCTTCGCCGCATCCATAAAGATCCAGTCGAAAGTCTTTCCTTCTGCGAACAGTTCCGGCAGGATCTCACCTGCATCTCCCTCTAACAACGTGATCTGGTTTTCCCGTCCTGCGCGACGGAAATTATTCCGGGCAACCGGTATCCGCAGCGCCCAATTTTCGATGGTAATGATGGTGCAATCCGCCGGATTCCACGCCGCCATGAGAAGCGCCGAAAAACCAATGGCGCATCCTACTTCCAGGATCCGTTTCGGCTTTTTGACCGACAGCATGAATTTGAGAAACGTCTGCATATCCTTACGAACGATGGGAACATCATCTGCAAGTGCTTCTTTTTCAATCTGATCCAGCAATTCTCCGTTTCCGCTATCCAACGAATTCAGATAAGTCAAAAGTCTCTCATCAAGAATCATTCTTCTGCCTCTTCTTCTACAGGCGTCATCGCCATCATTAGTTCGCGCGCCGTCATTGCGCTGCTGACCTTATATACACCCGGCTCAAGATCAAAACCAAACAATTTTGCCTGAACATAGAACAGCCGTGAATCACGCACAAGTCCTTTTTCTTCCAACAGATCTGCCAGTTCTTTGGTTCCCATATCGTCTGTGATCTGCACGATCTGTTCGGTACCTTTTCCCTCTGAAACCGCCGGCTCTGTGTATACGCGATATCCGAAATCGTAGCATTTTAAACCTACCTGATAAAGTCCGCAGACCACCAGCACACAAAACAATACGGTAATACTGATACTGAGCACGCGCATTACTACTTTGGTCATAGCAACCTCCTGTCACTTACCCACACAGAAAATCGGTATCAAAATCCAGATTCTGCATGATCGTCCAGTTTACCTGCTGGAACATCCGGCACAACGCCAGTTCCGATGCAAGAAATTCCTGAACATAAGGGTTCTCGCGAAAGTCCATATAGGCTTCCTCCACCTGATCGATCTGTTCAAACAGATCCGGCGCTCCACCGTTTTGCAGCGCATACCAACTGTTGCGAAACTCGTCTATACGCTGCTGCAATTCCGAAAACTCTGCCACTTTCGCCTCCGCCCGTTTAAAACGGACATATTCTTCACTGTTTTTCATTGCTCCAACCAACTGTTCCAGAGCAACTTGTATATCTTGTTTTTCGTCTCTGATCTGTCCATCCATAGTTCTGTTCTTTCTATATCGAAATCATCCGAAAGACACGCTTTTCATTACACTTCCATAATGATGGGGATGATCATGGGACGGCGTTTTGTTTCTTTCCATACAAAACTGCCCAACGCATCCTTGATATCCTGTTTGATCCTTCCCCAATCAGTCACGCCCCTGTCCATCAGATGATCCATTGTCGTGTTTAATACCGCCTGTGCGTCATCCATCAGATCCCCTGCATCGCGTACATATACGAAACCGCGGGAAACGATATCCGGTCCTGCCAGCACCTGTCCAGACTCTCCGTCCAGTGTCAGAACCACGATGATGATTCCTTCCTCTGCCAGAATGTGACGGTCGCGAAGCACGATATTTCCAACATCTCCAACGCCAAGTCCGTCTACCATGACATCGCCCACATGCACTCTGCCATTGACACTAGCACTGTCAGCATCCATTTCCAATACATCGCCGGAATTGATCAAAAAGATATGATCCTTGTCGATGCCCAGTTCCTGGGCCACTTTTGCCTGTGCCTTGCGGTGTTTGTACTCTCCATGGATCGGAATCGCATACTTCGGCCGAACCAGAGAGTAGATCAGTTTGATATCCTCCTGGCATGCATGTCCGGAAACATGGACATCCTGAAAAATGACTTCTGCGCCCTTTTTCGAAAGGTCGTTGATCACCTTTGAAACTGCTTTTTCATTGCCGGGGATCGGATTGGAACTAAACACGATGGTATCATTCGGACGGATGCTCACCTTGCGATGTGTTCCGTTTGCCATCCGTGAAAGTGCTGCCATGGACTCTCCCTGGCTTCCCGTCGTAATAAGCACCGTCTTCTCCGGCGGATAATTTTTCAAATGTTCGATATCTACCAGGGTGTTATCCGGAATACTGATGTAGCCGAGTTCCGTTGCAGTAGAAATGATGTTTACCATGCTGCGTCCCTCGACAACTACTTTTCTTCCGTTCTTATATGCCTGATTGATGATCTGCTGTACACGGTCTACATTCGATGCAAATGTGGCAACGATGATACGGCTGTTCTGGTGTTCCTCAAAAATACTCTCCAGCGCCTTTCCCACTGTCTTTTCAGACATTGTAAAACCGGGCCGTTCTGCATTGGTACTGTCGCACATCAACGCCAGCACACCCTTCTTTCCGATCTCGCCAAAACGCTGCAGGTCGATGGCATCACCAAATACCGGTGTGTAATCCACCTTGAAGTCTCCTGTATGAACAACGATACCCGCCGGTGAATAGATCGCCAACGCTGCTGCGTCCTGAATACTGTGATTGGTCTTTATAAACTCTACGCGGAAGCATCCGGCATTGATATGCTGCCCGTACTTCACGATCTTCTTTTTCACTTTGCGGAGCAGATCATGCTCTTCTAACTTATGGTCAATGATGCCCATGGTAAGCTTTGTAGCATAAATGGGTACATTTACCTCACGCAAAATATACGGCAGAGCACCAATATGGTCCTCATGGCCGTGAGTGATGAAAAATCCCTTCACCTTGTCCAGATTATCTTTCAAATAGGTGACATCCGGGATCACCAGATCGATTCCGAACATGTCATCCTCCGGAAATGACAATCCGCAGTCCACGACAATAATACTGTCCTCATATTCGAAGGCAGTAATATTCATCCCTATCTGCTCTAAACCGCCTAAAGGAATGATCTTCAACTTATTATTCTGTTTTTCTTTTTTCAAATGAAACCTCCTAATATAGTCGGATACAAGACCCGCAGAAGTTTCCGCCGGATCACAGAAGCGCCCGCATTACGGTTCGCTCATCCCCGTTCCCGTAACCGGTATTCCCTGTGATCTTATGATGGTACTTATCTATTAAACGATCTCCACGTCATCCATCATTTCAGCAAATACTTTTGCAAGTACATTTAATTCAGTGTCATCCTCTACCATGTCGTAAGTAGTCTCTCCGTCCGATTCGGTGGTTTCCTTCATGATATAGCAATCACAATCACCATCCTCGTCCTCCGTCACTAAAATATAATTATATCCGTTAATCTTTGTTTGTTCTAATACGTAAAATTCTACTGTTTCCCCATCTACAGGGTCTGTAAATACCACTTTTTCCATCGCAATCCTCCACCGGATCCAACCGCTGCTCCCGCAGGGGCCATGCTCTGCATCCTTATTGCTCGTCTGTGCAGTTCTTCGTTTTCATCTCTTTTGCAGCCATATATCCCTGTAAGATAAAAATAGCTGCGATCTCATCCACATACGCTTTTCGCTCCTGACGTCCGAGACCCCCCTCCATCATAGAACGGTCCGCTGCAACTGTGGTCAGACGCTCGTCCCACAATGCAACCGGAAGGCCGGTACGTTTCTCCAGCATCTCTTTAAATTCTTTGGTCTTTTCACAGCGCTCGCCCTCGGTACCATTCATGTTCTTAGGGTAGCCGAGCACCAGTTCCTCTACTTCGTATTCCCGGATCAGTTCCTCAATACGCGCCAATGTCTGCCGCAACTTATTCGGAGATTTTCTGCGCACGATCTCTACCCCCTGGGCGGTAATTCCCAGCGGGTCACTGACTGCCACTCCTACGGTCTTTGAGCCAAAATCCAATCCCATGATCCGCATCCTGTCACCTACTTTTGAAAATTCTTTCTGATGTAGTCAGAGAGCAATTCTTCTACGAGCTCATCTCGTTCTACTTTCATGATCAAACTTCTGGCATTGTTGTGACTGGTAATATAGGTCGGGTCACCGGACATAATATAACCCACGATCTGATTCAGCGGGTTATAGCCTTTTTCGGAAAGAGAGCGGTAAACGATCTCTAACACATCCTTTACCTTGATCTCCGGTTCTTTTTGCACTCTAAAAAATTGTGTCTGATTCTTGTCCTGCATAATTTCACGTCCTCATATGTGCTCTCACTTGTAGTTATAGATGTTCAAGCACCATTCTTATATATTCTAATATAGTTGGTTCAAAAATTCAACCTCTAATAAATCTGTCGTTTTCTGCAGCTGTTACATTGTTACTGTTCGCCCGGTCTTATTCCGGTAACCGGGCTATCCTGCATGTGAAACAGATAGAGTTCCCCGGTCAGTGCCTCTCCCACCGTTCCAAGACACAATCGGTTTACATAATCCTCTTCAACCATATTCTCTGTAAGTTCCATTGCAAGGCGCACATACTCCGGCGTAAAGCCTACCATATAACGCTTTTCCCCCAACCGGAGGGCTTCTTCAAACAACACAACCTGCTGTTTTCCGATATAATACTCCCGAAACGCCCGGGATTGGATTTTTTCAAGGGCAAGAAGCACAGCGCTCCGCTCTTTTTTCATGGGCTCCGGAACCTGATCCGGCATGCGTTCCGCCCGTGTACCGTGACGTTTCGAATACTGAAATACATGCATTTCATAAAAGCCGATGCGCTCCAAAAAACGCTTGGACGCTTCAAACTCCTCCGGTGTCTCACCCGGAAATCCCACGATGACATCCGTCGTGATGGCCGGATGCTCATATACCTCACGCAATAATTCGCAACTGCGGGCATATTCCTCCGTGGTATACTTGCGGTTCATACGGACAAGTGTCTCATCGCACCCGCTCTGCAGGGAAAGATGAAAATGCGGACATATCTTGGGCAGCTGTTTTAATTGATCTGCGAATGTTTCTGTAATGATACGCGGCTCTAAGGACCCCAGACGGATCCGCTTAATCCCGGGAATCTCATGCACCATGCGGATCAGGTCCATCAGCCCGAAGTTCTCCCCCACACCATAAGAACTCAGATGAATACCGGTCAATACGATCTCATGGTATCCGTTTTCTGCAAGCCTCTTTGCTTCTTCATATACATGTTCAGGATCGCGGCTGCGTACTCTGCCCCGGG